>NZ_DHXG01000032.1:51941-52600 GCF_002413585.1 Paracoccus sp. UBA5162 | reverse complement strand
GCGGCCGTGGTGAAATAGGGGATCTTGTCATACAGCGCGACAGAGCGGATGTCGCGGCTGTCGGCGATGGCCTGCACGCCCTCGGTCGTGTTCAGGACCATCGCGATCTCGCCGTCCTTCAGGCGGTCGACGATGTTCGGGCGGCCCTCGTAGACCTTGTTCACGCGGGTCGATTCCACGCCCTGCGAGGCGAGGAAATCGGCCGTGCCCGAGGTCGCCGTCAGCGCAAAGCCCATCGCCACCAGATCGCGCGCGGCCTGCGCCATCGCGTCGGTCTTGTCGGCGTCCTTGACCGAGATGAAGACACGGCCGTCATGGGGCAGCGCGACGCCCGCGCCCAGTTGCGCCTTTAGGAAGGCGCGCGGGAAGTTGCGGTCCCAGCCCATCACCTCGCCGGTCGAACGCATTTCCGGGCCCAGCAGCGTATCGACGCCGGGGAAGCGGGCGAAGGGCAGCACGGCCTCCTTGACCGAAAACCAGGGCGTGATCGGGTCGGCCAGGGTCAGCGGATCGGCAAAGGGCAGGTCGTCTTCCGGCCCGACGCCTTCGGGATAGGGCGCGCGTTCGGGAAAGTGCGACATCGGCTCGCCGGCCATCAGGCGGGCGGCGATGGATGCGATGGCGCTGTCGGTGGCCTTGGCGACGAAGGGCACGGTGCG
>NZ_DHXG01000032.1:50795-51623 GCF_002413585.1 Paracoccus sp. UBA5162 | reverse complement strand
GGCGCGGGGATTGACCTCGAGCACGAAAATCTCGCCGTCCTTGATCGCGAATTGCACGTTCATCAGGCCGACGACGCGCAGCGCCCGCGCCATCGCGGTGGTCTGGCGTTTCAGTTCCGCGATGGTGGCCGCGTCCAGCGTGTGGGGGGGCAACGAACAGGCGCTGTCGCCGGAATGGACGCCCGCTTCCTCGATATGTTCCATGATGCCGGCGACGTGCACGGTTTCGCCGTCGCTGAGGGCGTCCACATCCACCTCGATCGCACCGGAAAGGTAGCTGTCCAGAAGCACGGGGTTCCGGCCCGAAACGGTCACCGCCTCGGTGATGTAGCGTTTCAGGTGGTCCATGTCGCGCACGATCTCCATCGCGCGGCCGCCCAGCACGTAGGAGGGGCGGATGACCAGCGGAAAGCCGATCCGTTCGGCGATGGCGATGGCCTGGGCATCGCTGCTGGCGATGCCGTTGATCGGCTGGCGCAGGTCGAGCCGGTTCAGCAGGTCCTGGAAGCGTTCGCGATCCTCGGCCAGGTCGATGGCGTCGGGGGTGGTGCCCAGGATCGGGATGCCCTCGGCCGCCAGCGCATGGGCCAGTTTCAGCGGCGTCTGGCCGCCGAACTGGACGATGACGCCGTGCAGGGTGCCGTTCTCCTGCTCGATTCGCAGGATTTCGAGCACGTGTTCCAGGGTCAGCGGTTCGAAATAGAGCCGGTCCGAGGTGTCGTAATCGGTCGAGACGGTTTCCGGGTTGCAGTTGACCATGATCGTCTCGTAGCCCGCGTCGGTCAGCGCGAAACAGGCGTGGCAGCAGCAATAGTCGAATTCGATGCC
>NZ_DHXG01000032.1:49811-50474 GCF_002413585.1 Paracoccus sp. UBA5162 | reverse complement strand
TGGCCGATGCGGTTGGGGCCCCCGCCCAGGATGACGACCTTCCTGGCACCGGTCGGGCGCGATTCGCATTCCGCGTCGCCCATCGCCGGGGCTTCATAGGTGGAATACATGTAGGGCGTCTGGGCCTCGAATTCGGCGGCGCAGGTATCGATGCGCTTGAAGACGGGGCGGATGCCGGCCTGGGCGCGGGCGCGGCGGATGTCGGATTCGGCGCGTCCGGTCAGGGTGGCGAGGCGTGCATCGGTGAAGCCCATCATCTTGAGGCCGCGCAGGGCTTGCGCGTCGGTGGGCAGGCCATTCTTGCGGACGCGGTGTTCGGCATCGACGATCTCGCGGATGCGCGACAGGAACCAGGGATCGAAGCTGGTGACGCGCTGGATGTCGTCGTCGCCCAGGCCGAAACGCATCGCCTCGGCGATGATGCGGATGCGGTCCGGCGTCTGTCTGGACAATGCGGCGATGACGGCCGGCCTGCCCTGTTCGGCGGCGCCCTCGATGGCGATGTCGTCAAGGCCGGTCAGGCCGTTTTCCATGCTGGCCAAGGCCTTTTGCAGCGATTCGTGAAAGCTGCGCCCGATGGCCATGACCTCGCCCACGGATTTCATCGCGGTGGTCAGGTCGGGCTTGGCGCCCGGGAACTTCTCGAAGGCGAAGCGCGGGATC
>NZ_DHXG01000032.1:26429-49505 GCF_002413585.1 Paracoccus sp. UBA5162 | reverse complement strand
GCGAAGCGCGGGATCTTGGTCACGACATAGTCGATGCTCGGCTCGAACGAGGCCGGCGTGACCTTGGTGATGTCGTTGTCCAGTTCGTCCAGCGTATAGCCGACGGCCAGTTTCGCGGCGATCTTGGCGATGGGAAACCCGGTCGCCTTCGAAGCCAGCGCCGAGGACCGCGACACACGCGGGTTCATCTCGATCACCACCATCCGGCCATCCTCGGGGTTGATCGCCCATTGCACGTTCGATCCGCCGGTCTCGACCCCGATCTCGCGCAGGACCGCGATCGAACCGTTGCGCATCCGCTGATATTCGCGGTCGGTCAGCGTCAGCGCGGGCGCCACCGTGATCGAATCGCCGGTATGGACACCCATCGGATCGACGTTTTCGATCGAACAGACGATGATGGCATTGTCGGCGCGGTCGCGCACCACCTCCATCTCGTATTCCTTCCAGCCCAGAAGGCTTTCGTCGATCAGCACCTGTGCCACGGGCGAGGCGTCAAGCCCCGCGCGCACGATGCCTTCATAATCGTCGCGGTTATAGGCCACGCCGCCGCCCGTGCCGCCCAGCGTATAGGCCGGGCGGATGATCGCGGGCAGGCCGATATCCGCCAGCGCCTCGACCGCCTGGGCGACGCCGGCGGCGATGTCGTATCTGCCATTTGCCAGTTTCGGGGCGGCGATGATCGTGGCACGCGGATTTTCCAGCCCGATCCGGTCCATCGCCTCGCGGAACAGCTTGCGGTCCTCGGCCATTTCGATGGCCGAACGCTGCGCGCCGATCAGTTCGACCCCGTAGCGGTTCAACGCGCCGCTATCGGCCAGCGCCAGCGCGGTGTTCAGCCCGGTCTGCCCGCCCATCGTCGGCAGCAGCGCATCGGGCCGTTCCTTGGCGATGATCTTTTCGACCACGGCCGGCGTGATCGGTTCGATATAGGTCGCATCGGCCATTTCCGGATCGGTCATGATCGTGGCGGGATTGGAGTTGACCAGGATCACGCGATAACCTTCCTCGCGCAGCGCCTTGCAGGCCTGGGCGCCGGAATAGTCGAATTCGCAGGCCTGACCAATGACGATGGGCCCGGCCCCGATGATCAGGATCGACTTGATATCGGTTCTTTTCGGCATGCAAGCCTCCGGGCTGTCTGGGATCGGCGCAAATCGTCCGGGGTTATAGCCAAGCGCGTCTCATGTGCAAGGGCGCGTGGCGGCCTCGGTCGCCGGCGAGACAGGCTTGCAGACGCCAAGGGCTGTCGCGCACCGAGCGTCCGTGTAGACCAGAGCAGAGCCTTTGGCGATGCAAGTTCGCAAGAACCGGCGAAATGCGCCGAAGAGCGGCGCGTTTCGAAGGGGCGAATCCGGCGTCAGGATGTCAGAAGCGTCAGCGCGGTGCTGTAGCGGTTCTGGGCAAAGGTCGTGGTGATCTGCGAGCGCGCCAGGTAGGATGTGACCAAGCGATCGATCCCGGCATCGCTGGCAATATCCTTGAAATCCGCGCTTCCAAGATAGCGTTCTGAAGCCTTGGTGAATTCCTCCAGCTGTCGATCGACCGAGAGCTTTCCGTAATCGCTGCCGAAACCGAACGCCTTTTCGAATACTTCGCGCAACGGCGGGTTGCCCAGGACTTCATACCACAAGGTGTTGTTGGAGGATGTGCGTTCCCTCATGGATTCCAGTTCGCGCCGCGCATTCAGCGCCAGGCGCAGCGATTCGTCACCTTCGCCCACGCGACGTTCGAATTCGCGTTCGAGATAGGCTTCGGATATGCGTTCGCCCAGATTGGCGGAAGCGTTCCCTCCTTCCTCCATCCCCATCGCCTGGGCCAGCCGAAGATAGCGCTTGTCGCTGAGACGATTGACCAGCGATGTCTGGTCGCCGACATCGGATTCCAGAATCTTGCGGAGAAAGGCCTTGTTCGGCAAATCGTCTTCCAGACCAAAGGCGCCCAGCGCGACGCTGAGCAGCCGGTAATTGCCGACCAGATCCTCGGCCGTGATGCCCGAAGCAGTATTCTCGCGAAAATACGCCGTCGAGCGCTGAACGACCGGATCCTGCGCGATCGCCTGCACCTGACTCGCCTCGGTGCGTTGCAGGATGCGCCATCCCGCGATGCCGCCGATGCCCAGATTGATCGCAGCGTTTGTCATCGGGACCTCAATTCGGGCGCGCCGCGAAAAGCCGCGCTTCTCGCGGCAACAACTCGCGCAGCTTTCGCATCGCCGGATAGGGCGCGCCGGCCAGCGCATGGTCGGTCGCCTCGGCAAGAACAAGGCGGCTGTCACGATCATCGAACACCTGGCTCAGCGCCTCGATCGAGACCAGCAATTGCCGCCGCCCCTCCTCCGGCGCGGCATCGCCGGACAGCATCAGCTGCGCGATATAGCAGGCGCGCGACACAGGTGTCCTGGCATTGTCGGGATGAATCGCATCCTTCAACCGCAACACGTTCACGTTCGGCGTCTTGATCGAGATCTTCGACCGCTTCTCGCCATTCTCGATGACGGCGCCGTTGATCAGCACACGCTCACCGGGGCCCAGCTTGAGGACAAGGCCGCTCATGCCCTTACCTCGCCGCGCAGGCCCTTCATGATCGAGATATTGACGTCGATCAGCACCGCGCTTGTCGCGTTGCCGGCGAGAACGCGATCGGAGTGACGCAACGAAAACCGCGCAAGCGACAGAAGCTGCGCCTTCAAAGCGTCGGGCAGGCCGTTGCCCGGGTCGGCCAGGTCCGCAGCCAGTATCATCCACAATTCCTTGTTCTTGTGAATGGCTGCGATCATGCCCGTCTCGCATCCTGGTGCCTGGGATTGGCGCATCATGCGCGTCACCCGTGAAAAGGCGTCGTATTCGAGTTCTCGGGCCGGGCGCAGGTTGGGCGCGCCGTAACCGTATTCGGACTGTGAAGTCAACGCATTCAATGTCTTGGATCCCGGTATGGCTGGGTGGTGTGGGGCCGGGGCGCCCGCGGGCGCCCCGGAAGCGGATCAAGCCCGGATCAGCGGAACAGGGCCAGGATCGACGAGGGCGCCTGATTGGCGATCGACAATGCCTGGATGCCAAGCTGCTGTTGGGTTTGCAGTGCCTGCAGCCGAGCCGATGCCTCTTCCATGTCGGCATCGACAAGCGAACCGATGCCGGTCTTCATCAGATCGGTCAGCGTTCCGACGAAGTCGTTCTGGGTTTCGATCCGGTTCTGCGCCGAACCCAGAGCCGCAGCCGCGTCGATCGCGGTGCTGAGCAGACCTTCGACCTTGGTCAGCGCGTCGGCGGCGCCGGCATCGCTGGTCACGTCGAAGCCTGCCAGATCGGCCATGCCCCCGCCCGAGGCGGGCGTGCCGCCCGTCGCGGTCACCGCGGTCACGTCGATATCGTTGCCGACGCCGGCAGCAAGGTTGTTGGTCAGGCGGATTTCGTCGCCGACCCGGGTCACGCTGTATTGGGTGATCCCGTTGGCCATCAGATTATTCTGCAGAGCCTGGCCCAGCGCGTTGGCAATGTCGCTGGTGCTGTCGCTGGGCTTCGCGACATAGTCGAAGGTCCGTGAGCCCAGGACGTTCTGGTTTGCACTGTCATCGAGCGTCAGCCGATAGCTGTAGCCCGAGCCGACCGAGGCGATCTTGATGGTCTGGACACTGCCACCGCCGACAGTGTCGGCAGTTCCGGCCGCGGTCCCGCCATTGTTGATGATAGACGTATCGGTGACCGCTGTTCCGCCGAAGGTCGCGGCAACCGCGCCGGCCATCGAAAGATCCTGGCGATCCACCTGGATCTTCGACACGTTGACGGTCGAGCCCACACGATCCAGCGACGATACCATGTCGTAGGTGGCGGTGCTGGTGCCATCGATCAGGTTGACGCCGTTGAACTGGGCCGCGTTGACGATCGATTCGATCTGCTTGCTCATCAACTCGATGTCGTCCTGCAGCTTGACGCGGTCGCTGGAGGAGGCCGACTGGGCCGTCACGACCTTGTCCTTGATCCCCTTCAGCTTCTCGGTGATCTGCTCCGCCGCACTGCGGGCGGTCTCGACCGTGGCTTTTGCCGTATTCAGGCTGGTCGAAACCGCCTTGAAAGCGCTGACATCGGCTTCCATCGTTTTCGAGATCGCCCAGATCGCGGCATCGTCCTTGGCGCTGCCGATGGCCTTGCCGGTCGAGATTTCCGACTGGGCCTTGTTCAGACCGGAATTGATGCTCTTGAGCGTCTGCAGCGCAACGATGGCGCCCTGGTTGGTCAGAATGCTGGACATGTTGTCCTCCTTGAATTGGGGCGCTTTGCGCCCGCGATTGCGTAGGGTTCTGGCCTTCTGACCCGTCGGGCATCTTCGCCCCGCACCGTTCGCGGCACGGCCACCTTCATATCGGCCTGCGGTTTACAACTAGTGAACCGGCCCCCTTATCTCAAAGCCTCTTCGCGGCGCATTTTATCTAAAAGCGATGCGGCGCCGGGGCCGTCGTCGATGTCGCGTGACGGCGCCCCGCACTGTCATAGGTCTGGAGAGATCGCGCGGCCTCGACGATGGCGCGAATCTGCTCGATCGCCTGGCGCGCACCGCGTTCGGACGCCTGTGCCAGATCGCGGATCTCCGACAGGCTTGTTTCCGCCTGCGCGCGTTCTTCCACGCCGAGGCCGCGCCGCGCCATATGGGCCAGATCCTCGAGACAGGCTGTCGCGGCAACGGGATCGGCCGCGATCACGGCCGATTTCAGATCGGTCAATTTCCTGAGAAACCGCGATTTCATGCCTGTCCCTCGTTCAGCATCGCGCCGAATCCCAGATCCAGGCGCTCCGCCATCAATCCCGCCCATTCGCGGCTGAGAAAACTGCCGAACTGCTCCTCACCGATCCCGCCACCGAAATCGCCCTGGCCCGACGACGGCCCGTAATATTTCAGCATTTCCTCCAGAAAAGCCTGTTCCAGCCTGTCCGCCGATGTGGCCGCGGGGCGTGGCAGGCCGCTGGGACCGCCGATCATCTCAACCTGCATTTTCAGAAAAACTCCGATATTTTCAGATTTCGTCAGGCTAGGGGTCACGGGTAAAATAATTGGTAACGCTTCTCGATTATGAGTGAAAAAAATCGAGGTGAAGATCATGGACGTCACCAGTTTGTCCCTTCCCGACGAGTCGGGCACACCATCGCGGCCGATCCGGCCGGCACCGGATCCGGCAGCCGGGCAGGTTTTCGCCGACAACGTCGATGAAACCGGAGAGATCGAGCCGGCCCCTGGCGCAGAGGCCGCCGAATCGCCCGAAATCGCGGCCGAAGCCGCGGAATCCGATGCAGAGGACGGCGACGAAGCGACCGATGGCGACGTGGCCCAGACCCAGGTCGATGTCTTGCAACGCATGATCGAGGCCTGGTCGGGCATCACGTCGGAAATCGCGCCCGCCGCCCGGCCGCAGGATCGGGCCGCGGCGGAAACCGCCATTTCCGGAACCGCGCCGATTGTGCAGAACATCGTGAGCGATGACCGCGTGGGGACGAACGGCGAGGCGATGATCACGGCTGACATTCCGGACGAGGCCCTGCCGGAATTCGGGCCCGATCGGCCGAGGAGCGGGAACACACAGCCCCCCTCGGCGGCATCGGCTACGATACCGCGCGCCGATTCGGAATTGACTGGCGGCGGCGATCGAACGGATGAGATCCAGACGGAATCGGAAGGTGATGGCGCGAATCGCCAGGGCGAGACGGCTCGCGGGACCGAGGGGCGCATCGCCGAGACCAGGCTTTCGGCCGACGGGTCCAGGCTTTCGGCCGACGGGTCCGGGCTTTCGGCCGACGGGTCCGGGGGCAATGGGCAGGCCGCATCGCCTCTGGCGCAGGACCGGGCCGCGGTGCCGGGGCCCTTTTCCACCGATCCGGCGATGCTGCGGCTGTCCGATCCGGGTCTGATTTCCATCGATTTCAGCGACGCCCCGGGCCAGAAACCGCAACTGCCGCGCCACGATCCCGGCGCGGCGATCAGGCAGATCGCGGACGCGGTCGTCCGGCAGCGCGATGATCGCATCGAGATCGCCCTGTCTCCGGAAGAATTGGGCCGGGTCCGCATGACACTGAGCGGTCGCGACCATGCGCCGCATGTCGTGATCTGGGCGGAACGGCCCGAGGTGATGGACATGCTGCGTCGCAATGCAACGATGCTGATCGAGCAGTTCATCGATGTCGGCGTCGAGGATGCGACTCTGGAATTCGATCATCGCGGCAGCGGCGAACAGGACCGGAACCCGGCAGGGCAGAATCTGCCGGATTTCGGCGACGGGCCGACGGGCCTGGTGATGCAGACGGCCATCGCCACGTCGGCCGGGCCATGGATGTCCGGCCTTGGCCGGCTCGACATCAGATTGTAGAGGGAGAGATCATGATTTCGGCCATTTCCAACACTGCCGGAACCACGGCACAAGGCGCCGCTGGCGCCACCGCCGCGCCGGGTTCGGGCACTGATTTCGACACTTTCCTGAAGATGCTGACGTCGCAATTGAAGAATCAGAACCCGCTGAACCCGATGGAGGGAACCGAATTCGCGGTGCAGCTTGCGACCTTTTCGGGGGTCGAGCAGCAGGCGCAGACGAACAAGCTGCTGGCGCAGATGGTCGCGCAGATGGGCGGCGGCGGTGGTCTTGGCCAGATGGCCGAGATGATCGGCAAGGAGGCGCGCACGACCTCGGCGGTCAAGTTCGGCGACAAGGCGCTGACGCTGGATCTGTCGCCGGATCCGGCAGCCGACAGCGTCACGCTGGTGACGCTGAACGGCAGCGGGCAGGTGATCAGCCGGGAAGAGATCGGCCCGGGCAGCGGGCAGATCGACTGGTTCGGCCGGGACGATCTGGGTGCGAAACTGCCCGATGGACAATATTCCTTCATCACCGAAAGCCTGCGCGAGGGCGAGGTGATCCGCGAGGATCCGGTCGGCGTCTATGCCCGCATCGTCGAAGCCGAAGCGGGCGAAGATGGCACGCGGCTGATCTTCGAGGGCGGCGCCTCGGCCCTGGCCAGCGAGATCGATGCCCTTCGCGAGGCAAGCTGACACAGGCACCGGCCCTTCCGCGACCCAGGCTGAAATCATCGGGCCGGCCATCAGGCCGCGCCGGTTCCGGCCAGGGGCCTTCGCGGCTGCGCCGCAGCGCCGGACTTGACGGCAAGCGCGCAACCGGGCAGCAGACGGCAACGTGATGTCAGGAAGGCTCGCCATGAGTTTCGAACGCAAGATCCGGATCGCGCCATCGATCCTGTCCGCCGACTTCGCCGATTTCGGGGCCGAAATCCGGGCGATCGAGGACCAGGGTGCCGATTGGGTTCATGTCGATGTCATGGACGGTCATTTCGTGCCGAACCTGACCTTCGGCCCGCCGGCTGTCAGGGCGTTCCGACCGCATGTGACGACCTTCATGGATGTCCACCTGATGATCGCGCCGGTCGATCCCTTCATCGAGGCCTATGCCGAAGCGGGCGCCGACTCGATCACCGCCCATGTCGAGGCCGGTCCGCATCCGCACCGCACGCTTCAGGCGATCCGTGCCACCGGCAGGAAGGCGGGCATCGCGCTCAATCCCGGGACAGCATTGGAAGCCGTGGAATATCTGCTGGATCTGTGCGACATGGTGCTGATCATGACGGTCAATCCGGGCTTCGGCGGGCAGAAGTTCATTCACGGTCAGCTGGACAAGATCGCCCGCCTGCGCGGCATGATCGGCGACCGGCCCATCCGCATTCAGGTCGATGGCGGCGTGGACCCCGGAACCGCTCCGCTGGTCGCCAAGGCGGGCGCGGATGTGCTGGTTGCCGGATCGGCGGTGTTCAAGGGCGGATCGGTCGATCGCCCGCAGATCTACGGCGACAACATCCGCGCCATCCGCGACGCCGCCGAAAGACGCTAGGGCCGGCGCTTCATCCCGGCCGGACGATCCTGTTCCGCCCCGCAGGCGCCAACGGGCGAAGCCGCCTGCCCGAGATTTGACAATCCCGCGCCGGCCGCGTTTGCTGCGGCGCGAAACCGCCACAGGAGGACGCGATGGATCTGGGCATCAAGGGCAAGCGGGGGCTGGTCTGCGCCGCCTCCAGAGGGTTGGGCCGCGGCTGCGCCGAGGCGCTGGCCGAGGCCGGGGTCGATCTGGTCATCAACAGCCGGACCGAGGCGCAGATCACCCAGACCGCCCGTGACATTGCCGAGAAATACGGCGTTTCCGTCATCCCGGTCGCCGCCGACATCACGACCGAAGAGGGCCGCGCCAGGGTGCTGGAGGCGGCGGGCGAGACCGACATCCTCGTGACCAATGCCGGGGGGCCGCCTCCGGGCAACTGGACCGACTGGGACCGCGACGATTTCATCCGGGCCATCGACGCGAACATGATGACCGGCATCGCGCTGATGCAGGCGCTTGTTCCGGGCATGATGCGGCGCGGCTGGGGCCGGGTGGTCAACATCACCTCGCAATCGGTCCGCTCGCCGATCCCGGCGCTGGGCCTGTCGAACACGGCGCGCGCGGGGCTGACCGGTTTCGTCGCCGGCATGTCGCGGCAGGTGGCCGGCCACGGCGTCTGTGTCAACAACATCCTGCCCGGCATCCACGCCACCGACCGCGCCGACAGCCTGGACAAGGGTGTTTCGGAACGGCAGGGCATCAGCATCGACGAGGCCCGCAAACAGCGCCAATCCGCGATCCCGACCGGCACCTATGGCCGCGCCGACGATTTCGGCGCCACCTGCGCCTTCCTGTGCAGCCAGCAGGCCCGCTTTATCGTCGGTCAGAACGTCCTGCTGGACGGCGGCGCCCTGAACGTGACGATCTGAGCCGAACTTGCGGGTTTCGCCTGCCCCTGCTAGGGCAGGCGAAACCTGACCAAAAGAATCGGCCAGTCCCGTGACCATTCCGCCCCGACTCGAGGTTCAGAACCTCGTCCGTGCCTTCGACGGGCAGCGCGTCGTGGATGAGGTATCCTTCACAATCGGCGCCGGCGAGGTCGCCTGCCTGCTGGGACCGTCGGGATGCGGCAAATCCACGACGCTGCGGATCGTCGCGGGCGTGGACATGCAGGACAGCGGATGCATCTTCGTCGATGGCGGGCTGGTCTGCGACACGCATTTCCGCATCCCGCCCGAGCGCCGCGCCATCGGGCTGATGTTTCAGGACTTCGCGCTGTTCCCGCATCTGCCGGTCAGCGAGAACGTGGCCTTCGGGCTGAAGGGCCGCTTTGCCGCCAATCGCGGCCGCGTGCTGGAACTGCTGGAACGCGTGGAGATGGACAATCATATCGACAGCTATCCGCACGAATTGTCCGGGGGCGAACAGCAGCGCGTCGCCCTGGCCCGCGCGCTGGCCCCGCGACCGCGCGTGCTGCTGATGGACGAGCCCTTCAGCGGCCTTGACGAGCGTTTGCGCGACGGCATCCGCGACGAGACCCTGTCGCTGCTGAAAGAGGAAGGCGCCGCCGTCCTGCTGGTCACGCACGAACCGGAAGAGGCGATGCGGATGGCGGACCAGATCCTGCTGATGCGCCACGGCCGGATCATGCAGCACGGCGCGCCCTATAATCTCTACAATGCGCCGGTTGACCGCCAGGCTGCCGCATTCTTCAGCGATATCAATGTCCTGACCGGCCGTGTCCAGGGCGCGCTGACCGACACGCCCTTCGGGCAATTCCTGACGCCGGGCGTTCCCGACGGCAGCGAGGTGGACATCGTGATCCGCCCGCAGCATCTGAAGATCGATTTCGACCGGGCCGGCCAGGGCCCCGCGCCCACGATCGAGAACGGCACCGCCGCCCGCGCCCGTGTGACCCGCGCCCGTTATCTGGGCCGGGAATCGCTGGTCGAATTCCGGACCGACCAGGGCGGCATCGCGCTGATCGCGACCGTGCCGGGGGTGTTCCTGCCGCCCGAAGGCACGCCCATGTGGCTGATGCTGCGCCGCGACCGGGTCTTCGTCTTTCCCAGAAGCTGACGATCACTGCCCGGTCGCGGCGCGGTAATCCTGCAAGACCCGCGTCAGGTGCCGGCGGCGCAGGTCCGGATCGGCCAGCGCCGCGCAGATTGCCCGCGCCCGTTCCGAGATGCGCCCACATTCCGCCGGGTTGGCCCGTGCCCAGGCCAGTCTTTCCGCCAGATCGCCGCAGCCTTGCGCCAGCGGGACATAGTGCCGCCAGGGCTGGAACAGGCCGGAATGAAAGCCTTGCCAGTCGTCTTCCTCTTTCAGCACCACGGACCGGGTATTGGCCAGGGCCGCGAAATCCCGAAGTCCCGCCACACCGCCCAGGCAGATCAGATAGCGGTGCGACAGCAGAAACGCCTCGTCCGCGCGCCCGGTGGCCAGGCCGCCATGCCCGCGCCGGTCCAGCGCGGCGCGGTCCCCGGGCAGGAAGGCGGCATCGACATCGGTCGATCCGGCATGGGCGGCGACAAAGCCCAGACGGTCTGCCCCGGGCGGGGCACCGTCCTCTGCGGCATCGTCCGACAGCGCCCCGCGCCAGATGGCGCGGTCCCGCTTGTCCGGAAAGGGCGGATCGGCGCGGTCGGGATTGCCCAGAAAGGCATCGTTGCCCGGCCAATGCGCGCGCGGCGCGGGCCACAGGAACACGTTCTCGGCCCCGGCACGGCGACTGGGGGCCAGGATCGGGCGGCCGATCCGCGCACCGTCCCCGGCACCGGCGCGGCAGGCTGGCTGCATGTCGATGTAGTAAAGCCCCCGCGACGCGACCTCGGCGATGTCGTTCACCGCCGCCGCGACGTTCATCCAGCGCGGAAAGGCCGGGTCCAGGTGAAAGCGCCGCCCGGCATCGGGCAGGATCGGCAGCGGCACGCCACCGCGCGCGGCGACCTTGCCGGTCGCCGCGTCGAAGGTGGCGAACTGGCCGGAACAGGCGGCGAAACCCACCGGTTTCATCCGTATCCGCGCCGGCCGGGCAAAGGCTGCAAGCCCGCCTGCGATGCGGTCGTGATCGGCGGCGGGGATGGCGGCGCGCGGGGTGTTCAGCATCCGGTCCAGCGCCGGCAGATAGCCGGCCCGCTTGCGCCGCAGGCCCGGCCCCGGCAGGTCCGGACAGGTCGGCAGGTCGAAATACGGCGCCAGCGCATCGCGGTAATCGGCGGGACCGGCCTTGTCGATGTCGATCTGGATCAGCTCCGGGCGGCCCGCGAAATGGCTGCGGACGGCGGCCAGATGCGCGTCCCAGTCGGCCTGCCACAGATCGGCCAGGTCGGGCAGGCCGACGCCGCGGGCCTGGGCGCAGGCGCGCGCATAGCGGCCGCCGCGATGCCGGTAGCGGCTGATGATCCAGTCCTCGACCCGGCGCGTGTTCAGCAGGAAGACCGAACCCGGGAAGCTGCGGTCCAGATAGGCGAATTCGCGGAACGCCTCGACGATGGGCAGGTTGATCGAGCGCACCGATTCCATGTCGGTGAAGGCCGTCACATGCGCCCAGGGTTGCAGCGGTGCCCGGCCCGACAGCTTCGAGAAGGCGATATCCTCGGCCAGTCCGTTTTCCTCCCAATGCACGGTCGGAATGCCGTTCATCGCGAAGAGACGCGCGATGAAGGTCGTGCCGCATTTGTTGAAACCGATCTGGAAGAACTTGCGCGACAGGACGGGCCTCGAGGCTGGCGGCGGATGACCGATCTTGTCGGGCGGTCGGGCGATGCTGTCAATCGCCCGGTCCGGCCGGCCCGAAAGCGCCGCTTTCGCGACCGCATGCGACAAGGGGCTTGCCTCGGGCGCGGGGCGCGGATAGCTGTCGGGACAGGATTTCGGGAGAATCCGGCCCGGCGCCGGTGCCGAAGGAGCAGCCGCCCCGGCGAACTCTCAGGCCAAAGGACCGTCATCCGTCAGAACTCTGGAGAGTGGCCGGAAGGCCCGCCGAAGGGATAACGATCTCAGGCGCCCGGCCATGATGGTGCGGGCAGGGACAGAGGGGGCATCGCGGGGCGGGTTTTCCGCCGAAACGATGCCGGCTGTCCGGCGAGGAAAGAGGGGGCCAGATGGGCCAGGAACTGCGCCGGACCGGGCTTTACGATCTGCATGTCGCCCAAGGCGGCAAGATGGTGCCCTTCGCCGGCTGGGAGATGCCGGTGCAATACCCGATGGGCGTGATGGCCGAACATCTGCACAGCCGCGCCCATGCCGGCCTGTTCGATGTCAGCCATATGGGACAGGTTCTGGTGCGCCCGCTGGACGGCAATCCCCAGACCGCCGCGCTGGCGCTGGAAAAGCTGATCCCGGCCGATGTTCTGGGACTGCCGGAAGGACGCCAGCGCTATGGCCTGTTCACCAATGCGGCTGGCGGTATTCTGGACGATCTGATGATCGCCAATCGCGGCGATCACTATCTGCTGGTCGTCAATGCCGCCTGCGCCGATCAGGACATCGCCCATCTTCAAGGCCTTGCCGGTGTCGCGGTGCAGCCGGTCACGGATCGCGGGCTTCTGGCCCTGCAGGGCCCAGAGGCGGCGGCGGTCCTGTCCGCGCTGATCCCCGACGCGACGGGAATGCGCTTCATGGACAGCCGGGCCGCGGACTGGCAGGGGGCCGGTCTGTGGATCTCGCGTTCGGGCTATACCGGCGAGGACGGGTTCGAGATTTCGGTCCCGGAGGCGGTTCTGGAACGCTTCGCCAAGGCCCTGCTGGCCGATGACCGGGTCGCGCCCATCGGCCTTGGCGCGCGCGACAGCCTGCGGCTGGAGGCGGGAATGCCGCTTTACGGACATGACATGGACAAGGATGTGCTGCCCGCCGAGGCCGGGCTGGGCTGGTCCATCCCCAAGGTCCGCCGCAGGGGCGGGGCGCGGGCGGGCGGATTTCCGGGCGCGGATCCGGTGCTGGCGCAGCTGGCCGACGGCGCCGCCGTCACCCGGCGCGGCCTGCGTCCCGAAGGCCGCGCCCCGATCCGCGAAGGCGTGCCGGTCTTTGCCGGATCCGAGGGCGGCGAGGCGATCGGCGCGGTCTCGTCGGGCGGCTTCGGCCCCTCGGTCGGCGGCCCCGTCGCGATGGCGCGAATCCCGTCGGACATCGCCGATGGCGCGGTGCTTTTTGCCGCGTTGCGCGGCAAGCGGCTGCCGGTCGTCGTCACCCCCCTGCCCTTCATCACGCCCTCTTACAAACGCTGAGGAACCCCATGCTGAAATACACCGAAGATCATGAATGGCTGCGCGAGCAGGACGGCGAGATCACCGTCGGCATCACCCGGCACGCCAGCGAGCAGCTGGGCGACGTGGTGTTCATCGAATTGCCCGAAACGGGCCGCAAGGTCGAGGCGGGCGAGGAGATCGTGGTGATCGAATCGGTCAAGGCCGCCTCTGACATCAGCGCGCCGGTCGCGGGCGTGATCACGGCGATCAATGCCGACCTGGCCGAGACCCCCGGCGGTGTGAACGACGACCCGATGGCGGCCTGGTTCTTCCGCATCAAGCCGGCGGAACCGGATGCGACGGACGGCTTCATGGACGAGGCCGCCTATCACGACCTGATCGGATGAGAGCCGAGGCCGGGCCTGCGGCCCGGCGAAGGCCGGGGGCGCTTCGCCCCCCGGACCCCCCGAGGATATTTGACGACCAAGGCAGGCCCGGCGGGTGCTGCACGACGGAGATGCGGATGAGCAGCTGGACACCGACCGACTACAACCCCGACGATTTCGCCAATCGCCGTCACATCGGTCCCTCGCCCGACGAGATGGCCGAGATGCTGACGGCAATCGGTGCGGACAGCCTGGATGCGCTGATCGACCAGACCGTGCCCAAGGCGATCCGGCAGGACCGTCCGCTGGACTGGCCCGCCCTGTCCGAGGCCGCGCTGCTGGCCCGGATGCAGGAGGTCGCGGCCGGGAATCGCGTCATGACCAGCCTGATCGGGCAGGGTTATTACGGCACCGTCACGCCGCCCGCGATCCAGCGCAACATCCTGGAAAACCCGGCCTGGTACACCGCCTATACCCCCTACCAGCCCGAAATCGCGCAGGGCCGGCTGGAGGCGCTGCTGAATTATCAGACCATGGTCGCCGACCTCACCGGGCTGCCCGTCGCCAATGCCAGCCTGCTGGACGAGGCGACGGCGGCGGCCGAGGCGATGGCGATGGCGCGCCGGCAGGCCAAGTCCGGCGCCGATGCCTTCTTCGTGGCCGATGATCTGCATCCCCAGACCATCGCCGTGATCGAGACGCGGGCCGCGCCCCTTGGCATCCGCATCCTCAAGGGCGGGGTCGGCGATCTGAAGGCCGATCAGGTCTTCGGCGCGATCTTCCAGTATCCCGGCACCCATGGCCATGTCCGCGACCTGACGCCCGAGATCGCGGCGCTGCACGAGACCAGGGCGCTGGCCATCGTGGCTACCGATCTGCTGGCCCTCTGCCTGCTGCGCGAACCCGGCGCCATGGGCGCCGACATTGCCGTGGGCAGCGCCCAGCGATTCGGGGTGCCGATGGGCTATGGCGGCCCCCATGCGGCCTTCATGGCCTGCCGGGACGCGCTGAAACGCGCCATGCCGGGCCGGATCGTGGGCGTCTCCGTCGATTCCGGCGGCAATCAGGCCTATCGCCTGTCGTTGCAGACCCGCGAACAGCATATCCGGCGCGAGAAGGCGACCAGCAATGTCTGCACGGCGCAGGCCCTGCTGGCGGTGATGGCCAGTTTCTATGCGGTGTTCCACGGGCCGGTGGGGCTGCGGGCCATCGCGCAGCGGGTGCATCTGAATGCGGCGACGCTGGCCAATGCGTTGCGCGCCGCCGGGGCCGAGGTCGCGCCCGAGGCGTTCTTCGACACGATCACGGTCAAGGTCGGCGTGGGTCAGGCCGGAATCCTGGCCGCCGCCGAACAGCGCGGCATCAATCTGCGCCGCGTGGGCCGCGACCGCGTCGGAATCAGCCTCGACGAGACGACCGATGCGGGCGTGATCGCGCGGCTGCTGGATGCCTTCGGGATCGACGATCCCGCCGCCCCTGCCGACCGGCCCGCAATCCCCGACGATCTGCTGCGCGACAGCGACTACCTGACCCATCCCGTCTTTCACATGAACCGCGCCGAATCCGAGATGATGCGCTACATGCGCCGATTGTCGGACCGCGATCTGGCGCTGGACCGGGCGATGATCCCGCTGGGTTCCTGCACCATGAAGCTGAACGCCGCGGCCGAGATGATGCCGATCACATGGCCTGAATTCGGCCGCCTGCATCCCTTCGCGCCGCGCCATCAGGCGGCGGGCTATGCCGAGGCGATCGGCGATCTGACCGACAAGCTGTGCGAGATCACCGGCTATGACGCCTTCTCGATGCAGCCCAACAGCGGTGCGCAGGGCGAATATGCGGGGCTGCTGACGATCCAGGCCTGGCACCGGTCGCGCGGCGACGATCAGCGCGATGTCTGCCTTGTCCCGGCCAGCGCCCATGGCACCAACCCGGCCAGCGCACAGATGTGCGGCATGAAGGTCGTGGTGGTGAAATCCGCCCCCAATGGCGATATCGACCTGGAGGATTTCGCCGACAAGGCGGCCAAGGCCGGGACCGCGCTGGCGGCGGTGATGATCACCTATCCCAGCACGCATGGCGTCTTCGAGGATACCGTGCGCGAGGTCTGCCGGATCACCCATGATCATGGCGGGCAGGTCTATATCGACGGGGCCAACCTGAACGCGCTGGTCGGGCTGGTCAAGCCGGCCGAGATCGGCGGCGATGTCAGCCACCTGAACCTGCACAAGACCTTCGCCATTCCGCATGGCGGCGGCGGGCCGGGCATGGGCCCGATCGGCGTCAAGGCGCATCTGGCCCCGCATCTGCCGGGCGACCCGCGCGAGGATGGCAGCGGAGCGGTCGCGGCCGCGCCCTATGGCAGCGCCTCGATCCTGCTGATTTCCTGGGCCTATTGCCTGATGATGGGGGGCGAGGGGCTGACCCAGGCGACACGGGTGGCGATCCTGAACGCCAATTACATCGCCAGCCGTCTGGCGGGCGCCTATCCGATCCTGTTCATGGGCAATCGCGGCCGGGTGGCGCATGAATGCATTCTGGACACGCGGCCCTTTGCCGACCATGGCGTGACCGTGGACGATATCGCCAAGCGGCTGATCGACAACGGCTTTCACGCCCCCACGATGAGCTGGCCGGTCGCCGGCACGCTGATGGTGGAACCCACGGAATCCGAAACCAAGGCCGAGATCGACCGCTTCATCACCGCCATGCTGGCGATCCGGGACGAGATCACCGAGATCGCCGAGGGACGCATCGGCGCCGAGGACAGCCCGCTGCGCCGCGCCCCGCACACGGTCGAGGATCTGGTCGCCGATTGGGACCGGCCCTATAGCCGGGAACAGGGCTGCTTTCCGGCCGGTTCGTTCCGCGTGGACAAATACTGGCCGCCGGTCGGGCGGGTCGACAACGCCTATGGCGACCGCAACCTGGTCTGCACCTGCCCGCCGCTGGACAGCTATGCCGAGACGGCGGAATAGGTTCCTGCGCGCGGGCCCGTGCGGCCGCGACCCGCGACGCCGGTTGAGGCCCCCGTGATCCAGGGCGATGTTTGCGGTATCGGCCGCGGGCGGGGATGGAACCGGCATGTCTCTGCCGGTCTTTCCTTTCCAGACCCGCCGGCAGCCGGCGCCTTTGCGCCGACCGGACGGGCCCGGACAGGAAAGGAGACATCATGTCAGCATCCGTTTCTCATGCCGCGACGCCGCAGAGCGCCCGCGAAGAACTGGTCGCGACCGCGATGGCGTTGCCGGCCGTTCTGGCTGTCGTCGTGGGCCTCGTCGATTATTTCAGCCACGAATCGGGCATCCGGGGAACGCCCGGCGCATTGCTGGTGACGGGCGGATCGCTGGTGCTGGCCATCACCGCCTTCGCGGTGGGCCGCATGGCCCCCGGCGCCTGGCGCACGACGCTGACCGTGATGATCCTGGTCGGCGCGGCGCTGACCGCGCTGGCGGCATGGTTTCTTGAAAGCGTGCTGATCGTGCTTGGCATGGTTCTGCTGATGGCCTGCTGGGCGGTTTTCATCATGGTCGCGAGGTAGATCCGATGACACGCGTGATGACGATTCTTCCCCTTGTGGCCGCCTTCGCCCTGCCGGCGGCGGCGCAACAGACCGAATGGCCCACCTTTCAGGGCGATCTGAAGGCGCAGAAATACGCCCGCTCGACCCAGATCACGCCCCAGAATGTCGGCCAGCTTGAAAAGGCGTGGGAGCTTCATACGGGCGACGTCTCGGACGGGTCGGGCGATATTCCGGGCACGGTCTGGTCGGCCACCCCGATCCTGGCCAATGACATGCTGTATGTCGGCACGCCCTTCTATCGCATTCTGGCCGTCCGGCCCGATACGGGCAAGGTCGAATGGACCTATGATCCGCAGACCGAACTGAAGGCCCTGACCCAGCCCGAGCTGAAGAACCGCGGCGTCGCCTATTGGCAGGCCAGCGACGGCAGCACCGGCCCCTGCAGCAAGCGGGTCTATATCGGCACGATGGATGCGCGCCTGCATGCCGTGGACGCCGAGACCGGCAGGCTGTGCCCGGATTTCGGCGATGCCGGGATCCTGGATGTGAACCAGTGGAACAAGCCCGACGCCAATTTCCCGCTGTCGCAGTTGCAGCCGCCCACGGTGACGGGCGACACGCTGATCATGGGCTGGGCCGGCAAGGACTGGTACGATGCCGAGAACCCTCTGGGATCGGTGTTCGCGGTCGATGCGCGCACCGGCAAGCGCAAATGGACCTATCAGTCGATCCCGCAGGATTATGACGGACTGACCGGCACCGCGAATGTCTGGACCGCCATGTCGGTGGACGAGGAAAACGGCCTGGTCTATCTGCCCGTGTCCAGCCCCAGCCCGGATTTCTATGGCGGCACCCGGCTGGACCCGATTCCGCAAGCCACCTCGATCACCGCACTGGAGGTCGAGACCGGCAGGGTCGCCTGGTCGCGCCAGCTGGTCCATCACGACATCTGGGATTACGACATCAACGCCGCCCCGACGCTGGTCGATATCCGGAAGGATGGCCAGACGATTCCGGCGCTGGTCGCCACCACCAAGATGGGCCTCTATTTCGTCCTGAACCGCCTGACCGGCGAGCCGGTCTATCCGATCGAGGAAATGCCCGTCCCCGCCAGCGATGTCGAGGGCGAGAAGGCCGCGCCGACGCAGCCGATGACGCGACTGCCCGAACCCGCGACCGCTGATGACTGGGGCGGCGTGTTCCGCCTGGCCGATTGGGCCTCGTTCGGCTTCTGCTCGGCCAAGGCGGCCGACCTGCGCTATGAGGGCCGCTATACGCCGCCTTCGCTGCGGGGAACACTGACCTTTCCGGCGACGGCGGGCGGGATGCAGTGGGGCGGCGGCACGGTCGATCCCGAGACCGGCATCTACTATGTCAACAGCTCGAAGATCGTGCAGATCTATCAGCTGATCCCGCGCGAGGAATATGACCGCCTGACCTCGGGCGGCAGCGAGGCCGGGGGCGGCTTGTTTCCCCAGAACGGCGCGCCATACGGGTTCCGGCTGACCAATTTCCTCAATCCCTTGGGCATGCCCTGCTGGAAACCGCCCTATGGCACGATGTCGGCGGTCGATCTGAAGACCGGCGAAACGCTGTGGAAGGAACCTTTCGGCCAGGTGCAGAAATGGGGCTTCTACATGCCCGAAAGCTGGGGTTCACCCACCATTGGGGGCCCGGTTCTGACCAAATCGGGGCTGATCTTCATCGGTGCCTCGATGGATGCGCGGGTCCGGGCCCTGGATGCGAAGACCGGCAAGGTCCTGTGGAAGGCGCAGGTCGATGCCCCGGCCGTGTCCATTCCGGCGGTCTATGACTACAAGGGCCGCGAATATGTCGTCTTCACCGCGGGCGGAAACTCGATCGTCAAGCCCCAGGTGGGGGATCAGCTGGTGGCTTTCGCGCTGCCGCAATCGTCGGATCAGGCCCGATAGGACAAGGGGTCCCGCTGCGCCGCGCCGGGGCCCTGCGGCCTATAGCCCGGTCTCTTCCGGCAGGCCCAGCATCAGGTTCATGTTCTGCACCGCCGCGCCGGACGCGCCCTTGCCCAGATTGTCCAGCACCGCGACCAGCGTCGCGCAACCCAGCGAATCGTCGCCATGGACGCTGATCCGCATCATGTTGGTGCCGTTCAGCGCCGTCGGAACGATTCGCGCGCCGATCGCCTCCGGGCTTTCGACCGCGACGAATTGCTGGCCCGCATAATGGTCGGACAGGGCCTCGCGCAGGGCGGCAAGGGTCCGGCTTTCATCCAGATGCAGCGGCACCTGCACCGCCATTCCTTGCGCGAAATTGCCGACCGAAGGCGCAAAGACCGGCTGCACCAGAAGCCCGGTATAGGCCATGATCTCGGGGATGTGCTTGTGGTTCTGCGCAAGGCCATAGACGAAATGCGCCGGCGCGCCGCCATCGTGATATTCGCTGATCAGCGCCTTGCCGCCGCCGGTATAGCCGCTGACCGCGTTGATGGCGACGGCCTCTTCCTCGTCGATCAGGCCGGCCGCGATCAGCGGCGCGATGATCGCGATGGCGCCGGTCGAATAGCAGCCCGGATTGCTGAGCAGCCGCGCGCCCGCGATCTGGTCGCGGACACCTTGGGCCAGTTCCGCGAAGCCATAGACCCAGTTTTCATCGACCCGATGCGCGGTCGAGGCGTCGATCAGCCGCACGTCCAGATCGCGGGTCAGATCCACCGCCTCGCGCGCGGCATCATCGGGCAGGCAGAGGATGGCGATGTCGGCGGCGGCAAAGGCCTCGCGCCGGGCATCGGCATCCTTGCGGCGTTCCGGGTCGATCTGGATCAGCGCGATATCGTCGCGGCCCAGCAGGCGGTCGCGGATCTGCAGACCCGTCGTGCCGGATTCGCCGTCGATGAAGATGCTGTGCGCCATGATCGAACCTCCAGGGGGACGCGCAGCTTATAGGCGATCGGTCGCGGCTTCACAATCGCGGGACCGCGGGTCAGGTCGCGCACAGGTCCGAACGGGTCAGGAACCGCTTTTCGCGCCCGTTATCCAGGCTGAACATGCCGCCCCGGCCGGGCACCACGTCGATGGTCAGATCGGTATGTTTCCAGGTCTCGTACTGGCTGGCCGAGATATAGAAGGGCGCGCCGCCGATCTCGCCGATCTTCACGTCGCGTTCGCTGACCTTGAAGTCGTCCTGCGGGTAACACATCGGGCTGGACCCGTCGCAGCATCCGCCCGACTGGTGGAACAGGACCGGCCCGTGATCGGCCGTGATTTCCTCGATCAGTTGCAGGGCTTCCGGTGTCGCGGTGACGGTGCTCATGATTTCAACCTCCTCCTGAGGAATGTCAGGACCTGCTTTTCCTCGGGTCGCAGATCCGGCTTTTTCAGATTGTCCGCGATCTTCTCGCGCAGTTCCAGCTTCAACCCGCCCGACAGATAGGCGTCGATGATCTGCGGATGAACATAGCATTTGCGGCAGATCGCGGGCGTGTTGCCCAGGGTCGCGGCGACGGTCTCGATCGCCTCGCGGACATTGGCCCGGGCGGCGGCCTCGCTGTCGGCGGCCTCGTATTCCGCCAGCGCCAGCGCGGCCAGCACGGTGCCGGTCCAGGTGCGGAAATCCTTGGCCGTCACCTCGCGCCCGGAAATGCCGCGCAGGTAATCGTTGACCTCGGTCGAACTGACCTCGCGTCGCTGGCCGTCCTCGTCGAGATACTGAAACAGGTGCTGGCCCGGAATGTCCTGGGCGGCGCGGACGATTTTCGCCACGCGGGCGTTGCGGATATCCAGATCCCATTCCTTGCCGCCCTTGCCCTTGAAGCGGAACCGCACCTCGGACCCGGCGAAGGTCACATGGCGGTCGCGAAGGGTGGTCAGGCCGTGGGACCTGTTCTCCTTGACATAGCCGCTGTTGCCGACGCGGATCATGGTGTTTTCCAGCAGCCAGACGATCGTGGCCAGAACCTTTTCGGCGGGCAGGCCACGGCGGCCCATGTCCTTGTCCACCTGGCGGCGGATCCGGGGCAAGGCGGTCGCGAATTCCAGCATGTGATCGTATTTCGCACTGTCGCGCACCTCGCGGAAATCGGGGTGATAGCGGTATTGCTTGCGCCCCTTCGCATCGCGCCCCGTCGCAAGGATGTGGCCGCGCGGGTCGGGGCAGATCCAGACATCCTCGTAGGCCGGCGGGATGGCCAGCGCGGCCAGACGCTTGCGTTCGGCCTTGTCGCGGATCGTGCGGCCCCTGGCATCGCGGTAGGAAAAACCCCTGCCCGCGCGGATGCGGGTGATCCCCGGCATGTCGTCGTTGACATAGATCAGGCCGGCGCCGGTGGCGGCGTCCTCGGCATCGAGGATGGGGCTTTCGGTATCCTTGGGCATCGGGACGATCCGGCAGGGAGGAGACGTGATGTCCCAACGCCGCAAGGCCCCCGCAGGTTGCGGGGAGGGGACGGCCCCGAAGGGCCGCCCCGCCTGGCATCAGAAGAAGCCCAGCTTCTTGGGGCTGTAGCTGACCAGCATGTTCTTGGTCTGCTGGTAATGGTCCAGCATCATCCGGTGGTTCTCGCGCCCGATACCCGATTGCTTGTAGCCGCCGAAGGCCGCGTGCGCCGGATAGGCGTGATAGCAATTGGTCCAGACCCGGCCCGCCTTGATCGCGCGGCCGAAGCGATAGCAGGTATTGGCCTCGCGCGACCAGACGCCTGCGCCCAGCCCGTAGAGGGTGTCGTTGGCGATCGACAGCGCCTCGTCATCGTCCTTGAAGGTGGTCACGGACACGACCGGGCCGAAGATCTCTTCCTGGAAGACCCGCATCTTGTTGTTGCCCTTCAGCACCGTCGGCTCGATATAATAGCCGCTGGACAGATCGCCCCCCAGATCGGCCGCCTTGCCGCCGGTCAGCACCTCGGCACCTTCCTTGCGGCCGATGTCGAAATAGGACAGGATCTTTTCCTTCTGCTCGCTGCTGGCCTGCGCGCCGACCATCGTTTCGGAATCGCGCGGATCGCCCTGCTTGATCGCCTTCACGCGGGCCAGGGCGCGGTCCATGAACCTGTCATAGATCGATTCGTGGATCAGCGCGCGCGACGGGCAGGTGCAGACCTCGCCCTGGTTCAGCGCGAACATCACGAAACCCTCGATCGCCTTGTCGAAGAAATCGTCATCCTCGCGGGCCACGTCCTGGAAGAAGACGTTCGGCGACTTGCCGCCCAGTTCCAGCGTCACCGGAATCAGGTTCTCGGACGCGTATTGCATGATCAGCCGGCCGGTCGTCGTCTCGCCGGTGAAGGCGATCTTGGCGATGCGGTTGCTGGAGGCCAGGGGCTTGCCCGCTTCCAGACCGAAGCCGTTGACGACGTTCAGCACGCCCGGCGGCAGCAGATCGGCGATCAGATCCATCAGGACCATGATCCCCGCCGGGGTCTGTTCGGCCGGTTTCAGCACCACGCAATTGCCCGCCGCCAGCGCCGGGGCCAGCTTCCAGGTGGCCATCAGGATCGGAAAGTTCCACGGAATGATCTGGCCCACCACGCCCAGCGGCTCGTGGAAGTGATAGGCGACGGTGTCATGGTCGATCTCGGAAATGCCACCTTCCTGCGCGCGCAGGACGCCCGCGAAATAGCGGAAGTGATCGACCGCCAGCGGCAGGTCCGCGGCCATCGTCTCGCGGATGGGCTTGCCATTATCCCAGGTCTCGGCGGTGGCCAGCAGTTCCAGATTGGATTCGATCCGGTCGGCGATCCTGTTGAGGATGTTGGACCGTTCGGCGACCGAGGTCTGGCCCCACTTGTCCCGGGCGGCGTGGGCGGCGTCCAGGGCGGCCTCGACATCCTCGGCACCGGATCGGGCGATCTCGCCGATCTCGCCTCCGGTGATGGGCGTCGTGTTCATGAAATACTTGCCCGATTTCGGCGCCACCCAGGTGCCGCCGATGAAGTTGTCATAGCGTTTGGCAAAGGGCAGCACGCCCACGCCCTTGAATTCGTGCGTCTGGTCGTTCGGCATTGTCTTGATCCTCCTCTCGTCCCGGCATTTCCTGACCGGGCCTGGGTCACAGTTTGGGATGCTGAGGATTCGATTCAACGCAGGCGGGATCGCCATCGCGTGAACCTGTCTCGCGGGTGAGACAGGTGTCGGA
>NZ_DHXG01000032.1:24342-26052 GCF_002413585.1 Paracoccus sp. UBA5162 | reverse complement strand
GGCTATCTGTCCGCCAGACCCAGCCGCGCCATGCGCCGATACATCGTCGCCCGTCCGATCCCCAGGGCGCGCGCGGCGGCCGAGACGTTGCCCTCGGCCCGCGCCAGGGCCCGCGTCACGGCGGCTCGTTCGGCCCGGTCGAAACCCTGCATGTCATCCTCGCGGCCCAGAAGATCGGCGGCGGGGCGCGGCTTGATGGCGCCTTCGCGTTCCAGCCCCATGGCGCGCCGCGCGGCGCGGGTCGCGCCGATGGCCAGGTCGTCCTTGTCCACCGCCAGAAGCAGCGTCGCCTCGGTTCCGTCGCCCGAGGCGACGACGATCCGCGCATCCGGGAACGAGGCGCGAAAGAACACCGCTTCGATCGCCCGCGCGGTCTGGGCCACCTGCGCACCGATCAGGCGGTTGTAGCGTTCGGTCTGGTCGGCGCGGGCGGAACTGACATCCAGGGCCGCCATCAGCCGTCCGTCCGGCCCCCAGATCGGCGCATCCATGCAGGACATCCCGGTATTGCGGGTGCGGAAATGTTCGTCGCGATGGATGGTGACCTGCCGCGCCTCGGCCAGGCAGGTGCCGATGCCGTTGGTGCCCTGCGCGGCCTCGGACCAGTCCATGCCCTGCCACAGACCCCAGTCGCGGAATTGCGCCGCATCGCCATCGCTGACGCGCTGATCCAGCACCACGCCCGCCGCATCGGTCAGCAGCACGTTGCAGCCCGACAGGCAGACCAGGTTGTAGAGCTGGTCCAGCTGCGGTGCCGCGACTTTCAGGAAATGCTCCATCGCCTGTCGCCGGGCCGACAATTCCGCCAGGCTCAGGCGTTCAGGACCGCGGGCATCGCCCGGATCCAGCCCATGCTTCAGCAGCGAGCGGCGCCAGGATGCCGCCAGCGCCGAGGTCGCGGATTTCGACTGCGACTGCTCGGCCACCAGATCCGCGTGGCTGCGATGCGCCATGATTCCCCCCAATCGCGACGAGTATAGCAGATCGCGGTATCGGAGATTTACGACTTTCGTCGCAGAATCAGCGGACCGGGCCCTCGGGCTTGATCAGCCCGTCCTCGATCCGGTCGCCATCCTCCCCGTCCCTGCCCCCGTTCCGGTCCTGTCCGTTCCGATCTGCCGGCATGGCGGCCGCGCCGCGATCGCCGCCCATGCTGCCTGCGGCGCGGGCCGTGCGCGGCTGATAGGGCGGCAGGTCGGTGCCGTCGCGATACAGAAGCGAATTGCCCTTGTGAAACAGATGCAGCGCCTGCGGATCGGCGGTCAGCCGCACCGTGCTGCCCTTCAGCCCCGGATGAATGCCGGACAGCTTGGCGATGATCGGCACCGCACCGCCCTGGGTGCCGAAATAAAGCAGCGTCACCTCGCCCAGGGCCTCGGTCAGATCGACCTTGCCTTCGAACAGGGCGGTGCCGTCGGTCTCGCGCATGTCCTCGGGGCGGACGCCCAGATTGATCTCCATCCCCTCGTCGCCGGGGCGCGTGGGGATCGCCACCTGCGCCTGGCCGCCGCCGTCCAGTGCCACGCCGGTCATCTCGCCGACCGCCGTCACCTTGCCCGGCAGCAGGTTCATCGCCGGGCTGCCGATGAACTGGGCCACGAATTCGTTCACCGGACGTTCATACAATTCCAGCGGCGCGCCGACCTGCGCGATGCCGCCGCCCGCCAGCACCACGATGCGGTCGGCCAGCGTCATCGCCTCGGTCTGGTC
>NZ_DHXG01000032.1:22066-24022 GCF_002413585.1 Paracoccus sp. UBA5162 | reverse complement strand
TGGGTGACATAGATCATCGTCCGGTCGGGCATCGAGGCCTTCAGCTGCGCGATCTCGATCCGCGTCGCCACCCGCAGCGCGGCGTCCAGGTTCGACAGCGGCTCGTCGAACAGATAGACCTTGGGGTCGCGCACGATGGCCCGGCCGATCGCCACCCGCTGCCGCTGGCCGCCTGACAGGGCCTTGGGCAGCCGGTCCAGATAGGGCGTCAGTTGCAGCATCCGGCCGGCGCGGTCGGTCGCCTCGCGGATCTCGGCCCTGGACTTGCCGGCGATCTGCAGCGCGAAGGCCATGTTGTCGCGAACCGTCATGTGCGGATAAAGCGCATAGGACTGAAACACCATCGCGATGCCGCGCTGGCTGGGCGGGATGTCGTTCATCCGCTGGTCGTCGATCTGCAGGTCGCCGCCGGTGATCCGTTCCAGCCCCGCGATCATGCGCAGCAGCGTGGACTTGCCGCAGCCCGAAGGCCCGACAAAGACGATGAACTCGCCCGAGGCGATCTCCAGGTCGATATCGCGCAGAACCTGCACGTCGCCATAGGACTTGGCGATGTCCTTCAGTTTCAGATCGGCCATCCCGCGTTTCCTCCCCGTTCAGCCCTCGATGACCTGGACCTGCCACGGCGCCAGCCCGCCGACCTCTTCCTCCGAAAGATTGGCGCGGATCCGCAGGGTCTGTTCGCTGTCGGCGCGGGTGAAGGACAGGATCGGGCCGTCGGCCTTCATGTCGCTCATGCTGCCCAGGCGCAGCGCCGAATGCTTGTTGCGCAGGCCGATGGCCCAGCGATAATGATGCAGCACCGATTGCGCATCGGCCTCTTGCGCGACGACGGTGCGTTGCAGATGGGCATGCGGCACGGGCAGCCAGGGCTGGCTGGTCGAGAAGCCGCCATTCACGCCCATATCCCAGACCATCGGCGTCCGGGATCCGTCGCGCCCCTTGTATTCGGGCCAGAATTCGATCCCATAGGGATCGCGCAGATCCTCGAACTGCAATTCGGCCTCGGGCAGGCCCAGCTCTTCGCCCTGATACAGGCAGACGCTGCCGCGCAGGCACATCAGCAGCGTGCAATAGGCCTTGGCGGCCTGATCGGTCAGGCTCCAGCGGCTGATATGGCGCATCACGTCGTGGTTCGACATCGCCCAGCAGGGCCATGCGTTCGGCGCGATGCTGTGCAGCCGGTCAAAGACCTCGACCACGCGCGCCGCCTGCAAGCCGTCGCCCGACAGGAAATCGAACACATAGGACATCTGCACCCGGCCGGGCACGCCGGTATAATCCTCCAGCAGCTCCAGCCCGCGCTCGCTGTCGCCGATCTCGCCCACGACGACGGCGCCATGCGGTTTCAGCATCGCCGCAAAGCGTTCGAGGAATTTCAGGTTCTCGGGCTGCGACTTGTCGTACCGGTGGCTTTGATGGTTGTAGGGGTTCACCGCCGGCGCGGTATCGGCCTTGCGCAGCTCCGGCGCCAGCGGCGGGTTGTCGCGCAATTTCCGGTCGTGGAAATAGAAATTGATCGTGTCCAGACGAAAGCCGTCCACGCCCTTGTCCAGCCAGAAGGCCGTCATCTCCAGCAGCGCGTCCTGAACCTCCGGGTTGTGGAAATTCAGATCCGGTTGCGCCGACAGGAAGTTGTGCAGGTAGTATTGTTCGCGCCGGCCTTCCCATTGCCAGGCACTGCCGCCGAACAGCGACAGCCAGTTGTTCGGCGGCGTCCCGTCGGGCTTGGGATCGGACCAGACATACCAGTCGGCCTTGGCATTGTCGCGGCTGGCGCGGCTTTCCTTGAACCACGGATGTCGGTTCGAGGTATGCGACATCACGAGGTCGATCATCACCTTCAGGCCCAGCTCATGCGCCCGCTCGATCAGCCAGTCGAAATCCTCCATCCCGCCGAAGATCGGGTCGATGCCGCGATAATCGCTGACATCATAGCCGAAATCCTTCATCGGC
>NZ_DHXG01000032.1:0-21744 GCF_002413585.1 Paracoccus sp. UBA5162 | reverse complement strand
GAGGTGAAGAAGGGCGAGATCCAGACTGCATCCACGCCCAGCGACGCGACATAGGGCAACCTTTGCGCGATCCCCGCAAGATCGCCGATTCCATCGCCGGTCGTGTCCTGAAAACTGCGCGGATAGATCTGATAGATGATCCCGCCCTTCCACCAATCGGCCGTCTTTTCCGTCAAGTCATCCACCTTTCACCGATCCGGCCAGAAGGCCGCGGACCAGATATTTCTGCATCGCGAAGAACACGACCAGCGGCACCGCGATCGAGATGAAGGCCGATGTCGCCAGAATTTCCCATTCGCCGCCCTTCGATCCCATCAATTCGCGCAAAACGCCCGTCATCACAAGCTGTTCCCTGGTATTGCCAAGGAAGACCGTGGCCACCAGCAGGTCGTTCCAGACCCACAGAAACTGGAAGATCGCGAAAGAGGCAAGGGCCGGAAAGGACAGCGGCAGGATGATGCGACGGAAGATCTGGAACTCGGTCGCGCCATCGACGCGGGCGCTTTCGATCACCTCGCGCGGCAGGCCGACCATGTAGTTTCGCAGCAGATAGATCGCCAGCGGCAGGCCGAATCCGGTATGGGCCAGCCAGATGCCCAGATAGCCCTTGCCGATGCCGATCTCGTTATGCAGCCGCAGCAGCGGGATCAGCGCCACCTGCAGCGGCACGACCAGCAGGCCGACCACGGCGGCGGTCAGGATCGCGCGGCCGGGAAATTCCATCCAGGCCAGCGCATAGGCGGCGAAGGCCGCGATCAGGATCGGGATGATGGTGGCCGGAATCGTCACCGTCAGCGTGTTCATGAAGGCGCGGCCCAGCCCTTCGGCCTGCAGGACGCGGCTGTAGTTCCGGGTGGTGAATTTCGGCGGCGCCTCGGTGGTGACGAAGATCCGTTCGCCGCGTCGCATGTCGAAGGGCCGGGCCGAGGTCAGCCGATAGGATCCGTCCTCGTTCACGGTCAGATCCCAGCCATCCTCGATCCGGGTTGTCTCGCCCGGCTGGAACTCGGCCGGCTGGCGCGCGCCGGTGCCCCAGGCGACCAGCGATTGCCCGCCCTCCAGGACATTGCCCTCGATGATGTAGAGCCCGTCCCGCTGCTCCGCGTCCTTGTCGGTTCCGGTCCGCACGAACCCCGTCTGTTCGGAGGCCGAGAAGGACTGCCACCAGCCGGAACTGGCGATCTGGTCGCGGTCGCGAAAGGACGACACGAACAGCCCCAGCGTCGGGATCGTCCACAGGATCACCAGCAGCAGGGCGGAAATGTTGACCGCCCAGACCAGCGACGACTTGCGGCCCGCCATCCCGTCCATCAGCGCACCTCCCTGCGGGCATTGCGGATGTTCCAGACCATGATCGGCGTGACCAGGACCATCAGGATCATCGCCACCGCCGAGCCGCGTCCGTAATCGGACGCGCGAAAGGTCCAGTCATACATCAGGTTGGCCAGGACCTGGGTGCCCCATTGGCCGTTGGTCATCACGAAGACGATGTCGAAGACTTTCAGCACGACGATGGTGATCGTCGTCCAGACCACGGCAATCGTGCCCATGATCTGCGGCACCTTGATCTTCATGAACACCTGCATGGGCGAGGCCCCGTCCAGGATCGCGGCCTCGATCGTTTCTTCGGGGATGCCGCGCAGGGCGGCGGACAGGATCACCATGGCAAAGCCGGTCTGGATCCAGACCAGCACGATCATCAGCAGGAGATTGTTCCACGGGATCAGCGTCAGCCAGATCTGCGGATCGCCGCCCAGTTTCGTCACGATCCAGTTCAGCAGGCCGATCTGCACCTCGTCGGGGCCGCGATATTCGTAGATGAATTTCCAGATCACCCCGGCACCGACGAAAGAGATCGCCATCGGCATGAAGATCAGCGACTTGCCGATATTGCCCCATCTGATGCGGTCGGTCAGTTGCGCCGCGATCAGCCCGAACAGCGTCGAAAGCGCCGGCACCACCAGAAGCCACAGCAGATTGTTCAGCATCGATTCGCGAAACTTGCTGTCGCCCGCCAGCCAGGTGTAGTTGCTGAATCCCACGAAACGGCTGCCATTGGCATTGTTCAGCGACCGCCACAGGCTGTCGAGCACCGGATAAACCAGATAGAGCGACAGGAACAGGATCGCCGGCCCCAGAAACAGCCAGGGCCGGATCTGCCCGGCCCTTCGGATGTTGCGGCCCGCCGCCGCGCCGCGCGGCGGATAGACCGCGTCGAGGATCATGTTCGAGCCCCAGAACCAGGCCACGCAGCCGAAGACACCGATGATGATCGTGCCCGAGGCCAGCCACAAAAGCTCCATCCCCTCGCTCCTCTTTTCGCTGGGCCGCGGCGGGTCGGGCCGCCGCGGCCGGTTCTTGCGGTCAGTTCAGCGTGGACCAGGTCTGCTGGATCTGGTCGGCGACCTGCTGGGCCGAGGCGCCGCCGACGAAATCGACCATGCCGGTCCAGAAGGCGCCCGCGCCGATGGCGCCGGGCATCAGGTCCGAACCGTCAAAGCGAAAGGTCGTGGCGTCGGTCAGGATCTTGCCCATCTTCTTTTGCCCGTCATTGGCGTAGGCATCCGGATTGGCGCCCTTGTATGGCGTCAGGAAGCTTTTCTGGGCCATCCAGATTTCGTGCGCGGCCGGGGTCTTGAGAAAATCGATGAAGGCACGCGCGGCGGGATTGTCGGTCAGGACCGAGAACAGCGTGCCCCCGCCCAGGACCGGCTGGCCCATGCTGCCATCGGCCGGCGCCGGGAAGTAGAAGAAATCGGCATCCAGCCCGACCTCGACATCTTCGGGGAAGAACGAGGGAACGAAGCTGGCCTGCTTGTGCATGTAGCACGAGGGCGGACTGTCGAACAAACCCTTGGGGCTGTCGCGGAAATCGGTCGAGGCCACGGCGGCCGCGCCGCCCGCGACATAATCGTCGTTCTTGGCGAACCAGCCGAATTCCTCGATCGCCTTGACCACCTTGGGATCGTTGAACGGGATCTCGTTGGTCACCCAGCCGTCATAGACCTCGGGCGGATTCATCCGCAGCATCAGATCCTCGACCCAGTCGGTCGCGGGCCAGCCGGTCGCCCCGCCCGAGCCCAGCCCGATGCACCAGGGGGTTTCGCCATCCGCGGCGATCTGTTCGGTCAGCGCCTTCAGATCCTCGTAGGTCTTGGGCACTTCGTAGCCGGCATCCTCGAAATTCTCGGGCACATACCAGACCAGCGATTTCACGTCCGCCTTGAACGGAAAGGCATAGAATTGCTGCGTGCCGTCGGCGCCGGCATAGGTGCCCAGCTTGGCCCAGCTGTCACCGGCCGCATAATTGTCGCGCACCCATTGGGCGGTTTCTTCGCCCAGGGGCTTCAGATTCCCTTTCCGGGCGATGTCGGCGGCCAGACCGGGCTGGGGAAACACCGCGATATCGGGCGGCGAGCCTGCATCGCTGTCGATCACGATCTGCTGTTCGAAACTGTCCGAACCGGAATAGTTCGCCTTGGCCCCGGTCGCCTCTTCGAAATAGGGCAGAAGCGAGGTGAACAGCGTCTGATCCTCGCCCAGCCACGGCCCGAGAATGGTGAAGGATTGCCCTTCCAGATTGCCGTAGCTGGCCTTGAAATCCTCAAGGCTCTGCCAGTCGATGCGGTCGTCGCTGCCCGGTTCGATCACCTTCTGGGCCTGCGCGGCGCCCGCCGACAGGGCCGCCATCGCGGCCGTCAGATACAGAACTTTCCTCAAGTTACCCTCCCGTTTTAGGATGAATCGCAGGATGTTGATCCTTTTCGCCAGCATCGGCGCAGCCGCGTCCCCTGTCAAATGGGACTTATTCCCATTCCAGCTCCTTGTAGGCGGCGGTCGCGTCACGGGCGACCGACATGTCAAAGGAATTCCACCCATCGGCCATCGGCGCAAGAGCCTTGCCGATCTGGGGCACCGCCTGCGACATCGGCTGGCCTTCGCCGATCCGCTGCCGGGTCTGGTCGACCAGCGCCTTCAGGAACCGGATCTGCGGTCCTGCCGCGGCCGTCCACTCGTCCGAGATCGCGCCATGGCCCGGCACGATCAGCGGCGGCGCGGGTCGCGGCGGGCGCGCCAGCCAGTCCAGCCAGCCCAGCACCGATCCGTCAACGATCGGCGTCAGATCCCGAAAGACCAGATCACCGGTGAACAGCGTGCCCGTCGCCTGGTCCCGGATCCACAGATCGTTGTCGGTATGGGCCGTCTGCGCCGCGTTCAGTTGCAGCACCCGTCCGCCCAGGTCGATGGTCAGACGATTGCCGACGACGACATCCGGCGCCAGCACCTCGGTTCCGATCATCGCCTGCGGCCCGAACAGTCGCGCCATGTTGTCCAGATAGGTGGGCGCCCGCGCCTCCAGCGCGCGCGGCAAGGCGCGATGGCCCACGATCTCGGCCCCCGCCTCGGCAAATACGGCGCTGCCCATTGCGTGATCGGGATGCATGTGCGTCACGATCAGATGGCTGATCGGCCGGTCGGTCACCCGCCGGATGGCGGCGTAAAGCTGCTGGCCCTGGGCGCGCGACACGCCGCTGTCGATGACCGCGACCGAGGCATCGCCGACGACCGCCGCCAGATTGGCGATCCTGCCGTCGGGCGAATCCTCCAGTTGCACGGGATCGCCCTGAAACAGCAGGATGCCCGGCGCGATCTGCCGCAGCGGCAGGGCGGGCAGATCCGCTGTCGCGACACAGGCCGTGCCGCCGGATCGCAGCCCCTTGCGTCCGGACAGCCACGCCTCGCTGATTCGCCGCGCCTGCGCGGTGCATTCCTGCCGCGTCGCGGCATCGCCCTGCGGCAGCAAGATCGGCCCGCAGCTCCCGGACGGACCGGCAAGGCAGGCGGTCAAGATCAGGTAAAACATTGCCGAATCTTCCCGCTGATGGTGGTGGTTTCGATCATATCCGCGCGAATTGCGACCTTGGTCTGGTTGTTTGGCGCACAGACTGCTTTAACATGAATGACAGTCGCCACAGCGGCGAATGTGAACGGAGGATGACACATGGCCTGGACCAAACCGATTCTGAAAGAGATTGCCTGCGGCATGGAGATCAACATGTATGCCCCGGCCGAGGACGAGCCCGTCCTGTTCTGAGCCTTGGAAAACAGGCAAGGTGAACGGCCCCGTCCGACGATCTCGGGCGGGGTCTTTGCGTCGGTGGAGACATGAGGATCATCGTTCTGGGTGCGGCGGCGGGCGGCGGTCTGCCGCAATGGAACTGCGGCTGCGCGAATTGCCGCGCGGCCCGCGCCGGACGCATCCCGTCGCTGAGTCAAAGCTCGGTCGCGGTCAGCGCGGATGGCCGCGACTGGGCGATCCTGAACGCCTCGCCCGATATCCGCACGCAGATGGCCGCGACCCCGGCGCTGCATCCGACCGGGCCGCGTGACATGCCGATGCGCGCGGTCCTGCTGACCAACGGCGACATCGACCATGTGGCGGGCCTGCTGACGCTGCGCGAAAGCCAGCCCTTCGACCTGTTCGCGACCGAGGCCATTCACGACGCGCTGGCCGCCAACCCGATGCTGACCGCCCTGCGCGCCGATCTGGTGCGGCGGCGCAAGGTGACGCTGGACCGGCCGACGGACCTGCTGCCCGGCCTGACCGCGACCCTCTTCGCGGTTCCCGGCAAGGTGCCGCTGTATCAGGAAGGCGATATCGTCGAGACCGGCCTGATGGGCGAGACGACGGTGGGGGTTGAACTGGCCGCCAACGGCAAGCGCGGTCTCTATATTCCCGGCTGCGCGGCGATGCCGGAATGGCTGAAGGACCGCATCGCGGGGGCGGACGCGCTGCTGTTCGACGGCACGTTGTGGCAGGACGACGAGATGATCCGCATGGGACTTGGCCGGAAGACCGGCCACCGCATGGGCCATATGGCCGCTGGCGATTCCATCGCGGCGCTGGCCGACGTGTCGGTCGGGCGGCGCATCTTCGTCCACATGAACAATTCGAACCCGCTGACCGATCCCGACAGCGCCGAGGCCGCGCAGGCCCGCAGGCAAGGCTGGCAGATCGGCCGCGACGGCATGGAGATCACGCTGTGAAGGATCTAGGCCACGGCCCGCAATCCCGCGACGAATTCGAGGCGCGGCTGCGCGCCATCGGCGCCGAACGCTATCACGACCGCCACCCCTTCCACGCGCGGCTGCACGGCGGCGACTGCACCCCGGACGAGGTGCGCGCCTGGGTTATCAACCGATGGATGTATCAATCCCGCATCCCGATGAAGGACGCGGCCTTCATGTCCCGCGTCACCGACCCCGATTTGCGCCGGGCCTGGCGCAAGCGGATCGAGGATCACGACGGCGGCGTCGCCGAAGGCGGCGGCATCCGCCGCTGGCTGGCTCTGGCCCGCGCAGTGGGGCTGGATCCGGATTACGTCGCCAGCGGCGCGGGCGTCATGCCCGCCACCCGCTTTGCCGTCGATGCCTATCTCCGCTTCGTCCGTGACATGCCGCTGCTCGATGCGGTGGCTGCCAGCCTGACCGAACTGTTCGCGCCGAAAATCCATGCCCAGCGGATCGAGGGGCTGCTGGCGCATTACGATTTCGCCGACGATACCAGCCTTGCCTATTTCAGAAAGCGGCTGAGCGAGGCCCCCGACGACGTGGCCTTCGGGCTGGATTACGTGCTGAGCCATGCCGACACGCGCGAAAGACAGGACGCGGCAGCGGCGGCGCTGATCTTCAAGACCGACGTGCTGTGGGCGCAGCTGGATGCGCTGTGGCATGGCTATGTCCAGGGCAACATCCCCCCCGGCGCCTGGCAACCCGGCGAGGGAATGGCCTGATGGATCCGCTGATCGCCCCCGACCAGATACCCTATCTGCCGCGCGGCGTGCGTCTGGCCCATGACCGCGTGCGCGGCATCCGCGTGCTGCAGGCGCCCGAACGCGCGATGCAGCTGGACGCCGTCGGCGACGCCATCCTGTCCGAACTGGACGGCCGGCGATCCATGGCCGCCATCGCAACCCGGCTGGCGCAACGATACAACGCCCCGGCCCGGCAGATCGCTGCCGACCTGAGCGATTTCCTGACCGGCCTCGTCGAGCGCCGCATGGTGTTCGTGAAGGACGCGCCATGAAGGACCACGCCCAGCCGCGCGACCTTGACGGCAACCCCGTCCGCCCCGGCCTGCCGATGGCGATGCTGGCCGAGATCACGCATCGCTGTCCCCTCGCCTGCCCCTATTGTTCCAACCCGGTCGAACTGACCCGCGCGCAGGCCGAACTGCCGGCCGAGGACTGGGCGCGGGTGTTCCGCGAGGCCGCCGATCTGGGCGTGTTGCAGGTCCATGTCTCGGGCGGCGAGCCCGGCGCGCGCCGCGACCTGGCGCAGATCGTGACCAGCGCGCGCGAGGCGGGGCTTTACGTCAACCTCATCACCTCGGGCATCGGCATCACGCGCGACCGGCTGCAAGAACTGGATCGCGCCGGCGTCGATCACGTGCAGCTGTCGCTGCAGGGCATCCGGCCGGACATGGCCGACCGCATCAGCGGCCATCCGGGGTCGTGGGACAAGAAGATGGGGTTCGCCGGCTGGGTCACGGAGATCGGCTTTCCGCTGACGATCAACGCCGTCGTGCATCGGCAGAACATGGACCGGCTGCCCGACATGATCGACCTTGCGGAAACGCTGGGCGCAAGACGGATCGAGGTCGCCACGGTGCAGTTCCACGGCTGGGCCGACCTGAACCGCGCCGCGCTGATGCCCACGGGCGATCAGGCGGCGGCGGCACGCCGGATCGTCAACGAAGCCCGCATCCGGCTGCGCGGACGCATGGTCATCGACTACGTGCCCGCCGACCATCACGCCATCTATCCAAAGGCCTGCATGGGCGGCTGGGGCAGCACCGGCCTGAATGTCGCGCCCGATGGCACGGTGCTGCCCTGCCACGCCGCGCAGTCCATCACCTGGATGAAATTCGAGAACGTGAAGGATAGGGCCCTGTCCGACATCTGGCATATGTCCGACAGTTTCAACGCCTTTCGCGGCACCGCATGGATGTCCGAACCCTGCCGGTCCTGCGATCGGAAAACCGTGGATTTTGGCGGCTGTCGGTGTCAAGCTATGGCATTGGCGGGCGATGCGCGGGCGACCGACCCGGTCTGTTCGAAATCGCCGCTGCGTGCGCGGGTGGTGGCGCGGGCCGAAGAGGATGCGGCCTCGGACACTGCCGATCTGATCTACCGACGCATGAAAAAGGGAGGATAAGTGATGAAGACATGGCTTGCGGCCGCGCTTCTGCTGGCATCACCCGCATTCGCGCAGGACAACCCGATGCAGCCCTCCGCGATCTGGGACGATCTGCGCGATTCCGTCGCCGGCCTGACCGAGGAACCGCCCATCGATCCGGCGGCACTGGATCTGGACGCACCGGTTCGCGCCAATGACGCGGCGCTGGTGCCGATCCGGCTGACCCAGGCCGCCGACGCCCCGCCCTTGTCCGACCTGACCCTGGTCATCGACCAGAATCCCGCCCCCGTCGCCGCCGAATACAGCTTTGGTCCGGCGCTGATGCCCCTGGATTTCGAGGTTCGCGTCCGTGTCAACGCCTATTCCGACGTGCGCGCCATCGGAACGCAGGCGGGGGGCGGCAAGGTCATGGCCGGCCGTTTCGTCAAGGCCTCGGGCGGCTGCTCGGCGCCGGCGGGCAAGGACATGGCCACGGTCGAGGCCCTGATGGGCCAGATGCGCTGGAAGACGGCGCAGCAGGATGGCCGCCAGATCGGCACGCTGATGATCCGGCACCCGATGTTTTCGGGCCTGCAACGCGATCAGGTGACGCTGCTCAACATTCCGGCGATGTTCATCGACAGGCTGGAGGTGCGGCAGGGCGACGAACTGCTGTTTTCCATGCAGGCCGGAATTTCGGTCAGCGAGGATCCGGTCTTCCGCTTCGCCTATCAGCCGAACGGCCAGCCGATCAGCGTCCGCGCCGAGGATGTGGACGGAAACCTGTGGAATCAGACCTTCGAGGCGGCAGGCTAGGCCGGCCGGCCGCGTTCATGCCGGCGCAACCGGGTCAGTCCCGATCGCGCTGCAGGACCGCAGGATGGCCCGACAATCGAAAGACCTGCGCCTCCAGCCGCGCCGGTTCGCCGGCGTCATGGGTGACCAGGAACAGCCCCGCCCCGCTGCGATCCAGCAGGCCGGCGGCCAGCCGGATCATCCGCGTCGCGGTTTCGGGATCGAGGCTGGCGAAGGGTTCGTCCATCAGCAGGATATCGGGCCGGGCGGCAAAGGCGCGTGCCAGCGCCAGCCGCCGCTGCTGGCCCAGCGACATCTGGCGCGGAAACTGATCCTCGCGCCCCGCCAGCCCGACCTGCGCCATCAGGTCGCGCCCGACCGCCGCATCGCAGCCCGCGGCGATCGTGATGTTGTCCAGCGCCCGCCGCCAGGGCAGCAGGGTCGGTTCCTGGAACACGACCGCCAGCCGCTCATCGCCTTCCGCTTGGCCGTCGAAATCCCGATCCAGCCCCGCGACGATCCGCAACAGCGTAGATTTGCCGATCCCCGACGGCCCCAGGACGGCGACCCGCCGGCCGCGCCCGATGGTCAGCCGGATCGGCCCCAGCACCGCGCGCCCGGCAAAGGATTTGCCGCGCAGCTCAATCCGCATCGCGCCTCCAGCGGTTTGCCCGCGCCTCCCAGGGGCGCAGCACGGCCAGGTCGATCGCCAGCATGACCGCGACGAAGGCCAGCGCCCAGGCCAGCACGCCGGCCACATCGAAGCTGGAAAACAGCAGGTAGATCTTGAAGCCGACCCCGTTCGAGCGGCCCAGAAGCTCGACCACCAGAACGATCTTCCAGATCAGCGAAATTCCCGCCCGCGCCGCCGCCGCGACATGCGGCGCCAGCTGCGGCAGCACGACATGGCGCAACCGGGCCGGCGCCGTCATGCGAAAGGCTTGGGCCATGTCGTCCAGATCGGGCCGCAGGGCGCGCGCGCCCTCGCGCAGCATCACGGTCACGACCGGGATCTTGTTCAGCGCCACGGCGACGATGGCCGCGACCTCGTTCAGGCCGATCCAGATATAGGCCAGCACGATCACCACCAGCGCAGGCAGGTTCAGCGCGATCACCAGGCCCGGATTCAGCCAATGGTCGGCGGCGCGCGACCGGCCCATCCACAGACCCAAGGCCAGCCCCACCGCCATCGCCAGCACGAAGCTGGCCAGCACCCGGAACAGCGTCATTCCGGCATGAAACCACAGCTCGCCCGACGCGGCGATCGCCACCAGTTCGGACCAGACCGCGCCCGGCCCCGGCACGGCGCGCGGATTGTCCGACAGAAGGGCCAGCACGAACCACAGCGCCAGCATCGCCGTCAGCGACAAAAGCCCGGGCACCGTGCCGGGGGCTTGCCATGGATATCGGGGCCGCCTAGTCACCGGACCAGAACAGCCCCTCGGGCAGCCGCGTCAAGCCGCCGGTCAGATCCTCGCCGCCCAGATCGGCCATGACCGAAAACATCTTCTGCGCATTCGCCGCATCGACCGGCCGGTCGGGCGGGATCCCCGCGCGCCAGCCGTCGCGCAGGGCCCGGAACTCGGCCTCGGAATCGGCATTCATGATCGGGCGCAGATCCTCCCAGGCGGCATCGTCGCGCGCCAGCAGGTCCTTGGCCTGCCGCGAGGCCCGCGCGAAGCCGCGCGCCAGATCGGGATGCGCCGCGATCCAGTCCTCGCGCAGGACATAGCCCAGAAGCGGGGTGGCGGGGTCCAGCCCCAGATCGGTCGCGGCCTGGCTGACGCTGATGATCTCGCGCATCCCCGCCGCCTTCATCCGGGCGAGATAGTGCCAGAAATTGACCGCGCCAGCGACCTGACCCGTTTCGGCGGCGTTGCGGATCACCGGCGGGGCGCCGAAGACCTGTCGCGTCGCATCGGCCAGATCGACGCCGTTCCGCTGCCGGTTCCAGGCCCGCAGGATCAGCCAGCTCTTGTCCACCGGGCCACCCGCGATGCCGATCTTCTGCCCCTCCAGATCGCCCGGCGTCCGCGCCGGACTGTCCTTCGGCACGACCAGCCCGCCCACGGCGGTCGAATAGGGCAGGAAGGTGAAATCGGCGCCGGCCGCGCGCTGCCGGGCCACCCACAGCCAGTCCGAGACGATGCTGTCCACCTGGCCGCCCTGCATGGCGATCTGCGTCGCGGGATTGCCGGCCAGCGGCAGAACCTTCAGCGAAAAGCCGTTCTTGCGGTCCAGACCCCGGCCGATGATGGTCTGCAATTCCCAGTTGACCGTGCCGTTTTCCAGCGCGCCGATGGTGATGACCGGCACGGCCGCGAAGGCGGGCGCGACCGTCAGCACAAGCGCCAGGGCCGCGCGGGCGATCTGCCTGCGGATGATGTCCATCATCTCGATCCTTCCCGGTTGCGGTCAGGGTGTCATGGCCCGGGCGGGCTCGCAAGGCGGGCGATGCTAGACCTTGGTCGCAGATCAGGGTTGCTTTACCACGCCGCAGTTCTACAATCGCGGCATATTGTTGCGACTTCGGGAGGGCCGCGACAAGGGGGATCTCGGGGAGGAAATGTGATGACCGCCGCAGCCATGCAGGCGCGACAATCGCCGTCGCCACGACCAAGCGCGGATCAGGTGCGCGAAATCCTGATCGTGGACGATCATCCGCTGATGTGCGACGCGCTGGCGCTGACGCTGAAGATCAGCTTTGGCCTGAAAAACGTGCGCACCGCGCGCAGCCTTGCCGCCGCCATAGAACAGATCAAGGCGCAGGGTGCGCCCGATGCCGTGATCCTGGATCTGAACCTGCCGGATGCGCGCGGTTCGGAAGGCATCGTCACCCTGCGCCGGCAGCTTCCCGACGTGCCGATCACGATGATCTCGGCCGATCTGGAACATGCCATGATCGCGGCCGCGATGGCCGCGGGGGCACAGGGCTATATCAGCAAGTCGCTGAGCCGCGAGGCGCTGGTGGACAGCCTGCGCCGCATGTGGGGCGGCGAACACGTGACCCCCGACAGCTATCATCCCGGCGAACCGGATGCCGAGGACACGGCCAGGGCCGAACTGGCCCGCCGCTTTTCCACGCTGACACCGCAGCAGATGAAGATCCTGCGGTTGATCTGCCAGGGCAAGGCGAACAAGGAAATCAGCTACGAATTGTCGATCGCCGAGGCGACCGTGAAGACCCACATCACGGCGATCATGTCCAAGATCAACGCGCGCCGCCGCACCCAGGCGGTGCTTCTGGCGAATTCGGTCAGGCTGTTCGAGGCCGGCTGATGGATACCGGCCCGGCTGCGAAGGAGGGCGTCGCCGGGCCGGTGGCCGTGCAGGCCGGCCGCGGGGCGGCCAACCCGGCCTCGATCCTGCTGGACGGCCTGCGCGGAGCCCGGCCCGCCCTGGTTCTGGTCTTCGGCGCGAAGGGGGACGAGCTTGCACCTCTGGGCGATGCGCTGAAGGCCGGCCTGCCCGGCGACTGCATCATCGCGGGCTGTTCCTCGGCCGGCGAGATCGGGCCGTCAGGCTATGCCTCGGACAGCATCGTGGCCATCGGCTTTCCCACAGCCAGCTTTCGCGCCAGCGCCCATCTTCTGCGCGATCTGGGCGCACTGCCGGTGTCGGACTGGATGGCGGGGCTGCGGCGGATGCACCGCGCTTTTGCCCCCGATCCGGGCCGCTCGCTGTTCGGCCTGCTGCTGGTTGACGGGCTTGCCGGGCAGGAAGACGCACTGGTCGCGACGCTGGAGGCGGCCCTGCCCTCGGTCCCGGTCCTGGGCGGATCGGCGGGCGACGGGCTGGATTTCCGCCGCACCACCCTGCTGGCTCGGGGTCACACCCTGTCGGACGCGGCGATCTTCCTGCTGGTCGAGACCGATCTGGCGATCAGCGAGGTGACATTCGCCCATTTCAGCCCGACCGAGACGCGTGCCGTCGTGACCGCGGCGATCCCCGAAAAGCGCCGGATCCTGGAACTGAACGCAGAGCCGGCCGCCGATGAATATGCCCGCCTGACCGGCATTGCCCGCGACCGGCTGACGCCCACCGAATTCGCGCGCCGCCCGCTGCTGCTGCGCACCGGGCGCCGCCACCATGTCCGCGCCATCAGCGAAGTGACCGAGGATGGCGGCCTGTCGCTGATGTCGGCGATCGATACCGGCACCGTGCTGACGCTGGGTCGGGCCGAGGACATGACCCAGGGTTTCCTTCAGGCGCTGTCGGCCCTGCCGCGCCCGCCGCTGATGGTTCTGGGCTTCGACTGCATCCTGCGGCGGCTGGCGCTGGAACGGGCCGGGCTGGCGACGGTGATGTCGGATCTGTTCACCCGCTTCCGCGTCGCGGGTTTCAACACCTATGGCGAACAGCACAGCGGAATGCACGTGAACCAGACTTTCGTGGGTCTTGCCTTCATGGATCACGGGGCGCCCGGCGACAGCCATGCTGCGTGAGGACGACCCGCCCGAGCGACAGGTCGAAAAGCTGCGCCGCATCACCGGCGTGCTGATCGACCGCATCGACCGGCTCGAGGAAACCCGCGGCTCGGCCTGGTCGATGTTTCAGGCCGCGGTCGCGCTGGAACAAGAGGTCATGGCCCGCACGCGCGAGCTGGAAAAGGCCATGGCCGACCTGTCGCAGCGCAACCGCGAACTGGCCGTGGCCCGCGCCGCCGCCGAAGAGGCCAACCGGTCCAAGACCCGCTTCCTGCGCGCGGCCAGCCACGATCTGTTGCAGCCGCTTTCGGCGGCGCGGCTGTTTCTGGCCGCGCTGGCCGATACTAGGCTGGACGAGGCGCAGCGCGAACTGACCGACCGGCTGGGCGGCGCCTTCGAATCGGTGGAACAACTGATGCATGCCGTGCTCGACATCTCGCGGCTGGACAGCCAGCGGATCGAGTTTCACCGCCAGCCGGTCGCCCTGGGCGATCTGTTCAGCAGGCTGGCCGCCGAATATGCGCCGGTGGCCGCAGCAAAGGGCCTGGGCCTGACCTTCGTGCAGACCGATGCGGTGGTCGAAAGCGATCCCGTCTTCCTGCGCCGGATCGCGCAGAACCTGGTCTCGAACGCGATCAAGTATACCCATCGCGGCGGCGTCCTGGTGGGCGCGCGGCGGCGGGGCGGCACCTGCTGGCTGTCGGTCTATGATACCGGCGTCGGCATTCCGGCGGTGGACCGCAACCGCGTCTTCGACGAGTTTCAGCGGCTGGGCACCGAATCCGGAACGCCGGGCATGGGGCTGGGCCTGTCCATCGTCAAGCGCGCCTGCGCCAAGCTGGGCCACCCGATCAGCCTGACCTCCGAGGCGATGCGCGGCACCCTGTTCCGCGTCGGCCTGCCCCTGGTCGATGCCGCCATCGACCGCCGCGCCCAGCCCCCCGACCGGATGATCCGCGCGCTGCGCGGCCGGGTCGCGCTGGTGATCGAGAATGACGCCGGGATGCGGCGCGGATACGAGATGATCCTGACCGACCGGCTGGGCATGGTGGCCCGCGTCACCGGCGGCACCGCCGAGGCGCTGGCCACGATGGGCGACGAGCCGCCGGACGTGATCCTGGCCGACTACAACCTTGAAAGCGGCGATGACGGGATCAAGGCCATCGACGCCCTGCGCACCAGCGCAGGCCATGCCGTGCCCGCGGTGATGGTGACCGCGCGGCGCGACCCGGACATCGCGCGCGCCTGCGCCGCGATCGGGGTGAACCTGATGGAAAAGCCCGTCAGCCCGGCCGAACTGGGCGAGATGCTGGGCCGCCTTCTGGGCTGAATCCCTGCGACCAAGGGCTGAGACCGGGCCTGCCGGGGCTTGCCCTCGGGCGCGCGCGGCGCAATCGTCGTGGCGGGGAAAACCGGAGGACAAGATCATGAAACGCGCCATCGTGACGGCCCTGTGGCTGGCCCTGTCGGCCGCGCCGGCCCTGTCGGGCGAGGCCGGAGACGCGGTCTTTGCCGAACGCGGGCCGTGGAAACTGCAACGGGACGGGATGCGCTGGTCGCATCGCGTCGATGGCCCCGAGGCCGAGGGGTTTGTGCAAGTCGATGACGGCTCGGTCACGCTGCGCGAAGCGATCGACCCCACGGACCAGAAGCCGATCCTGCAAATCACCCAGAAGACCGATACGCGCAGCCGCGAGATCGGGCCCTTCCCGATTTCGGGCGGCGATCCGGTGCTGGTCTTCTTCCTGGAACAGACCACCCGCGACATGGCCCGGCTGACCGGCGGCAGCCCCTTCTATATCCGCAACCGCATCAAGGATGCGATCTTCCGGGGCGGCCAGATCGCGGCCGCCGGCGCGGCCCGCAAGGCGACCTTCCGCCCCTTCGCCGACGATCCCAACGCCGCGCGGATGCAGGGTTTCGAGAGCCTGACCCTGACCTTCGTTCTGGACAGCGACCCCAAGGCCCCGATCCGCGAATTGCTGGCCGAAACGCAGGGCGGGACGCCCGGGTACCGGAACCGCATGGTGCTGCAATGATCCGCGCGCTGATCCTGGCCGTGCCCCTGACCGCCGCTCTGGCCGCGCCGGGTGCCCGGGCGCAGGCGGTCAACGACTTCCCGACCAATGCGCGGGCGGAATATGTCTTCGCCTGCATGGCCACCAACGGCGAGAATCGCGAGATGCTGGACCGATGTTCCTGTTCCATCGACCAGATCGCGACGGTGCTGCCCTATGACGACTACGTCCAGGCGGAAACCGTCCTGCGGATGCAGCAGACGACGGGCGAGCGCGCCTCGATGTTCAAGGGCATGGCCGAGATGAACGACATGGTGGCGAAGCTGCGCCGCGCCGAGGCCGAGGCCGAGATCCTGTGTTTCTGAAGCCCGAAGCAGAGGACCGCGCCGGGCTGTGGATGGATGGCGACGCGCCTGCGCCGGATCGCTTCCGATCGGGTTGACCGGATCCCGACCATGCCTCTTGGCGATGCTCTTGCGGGGCGGGGCGCGCATCCCGTCTGCGACCCGGGGCCGGCCGGCAATGTTTCTTATCCCAATGCCAGGCCGATCGCGGCGCCGGCCGCCAGCGACAGCACCGTGACCAGCCACAGGGGCACGCGCGACGCGGGGGCCGCCGGGGCGGGCGCGGCGTCTTCGGGATGGGCACGGTTCCACAATGCCTGTTCGACGATCTGCGGCAGCAGCGGTCCATAGCGGCCGACCGTCTGCGCCACCTTCGCCATGTCCGAGGCCAGCGCGCGCGGCCCCAGATTGGACTTGATGTAGTCCGACACGACCGGACGCGCCGCCTCCCAGATGTTCAGCTGCGGATCGACCGACCGCGCCACCCCCTCGACCACGACCATGGTCCGTTGCAGCAGGATCAGCTGCGTCTGGGTGCGCATCCCGAAGCGTTCCGTCACCTCGAACAGATAGGCCAGCAGGCTGGCCATGCTGATACGGCTGGCATCGGCGCCGAAGATCGGCTCGCCCACGGCGCGCAGGGCGCGGGCGAATTGCGCCTCGTCGCGGTCGCGCGGCACATAGCCCGCCTCGAAATGGACGCGGGCCACGCGGCGGTAATCGCGCTGGATGAAGCCAAAGAGGATCTCGGCATAGACGCGGCGGGTATATTCGTCGATCTCGCCCATGATGCCGAAATCATAGGCGATCACATCCCCGTTCGACGCAACCTTCAGGTTGCCGTGATGCATGTCCGCGTGGAAGAACCCGTCCCGCAGGGCATGTTGCAGGAACAGCTGGATCACCCGCGTGGCGATCCGGGTCGTGTCGTGGCCCGCCGCGATCAGCGCCTGCGGATCGCCCATCGGCAACCCCTCGGCCCAGTCCGAGGTCAGCACCCGGCGCGCCGACAATTGCCAATGCGGCAGCGGCACCTGAAACGCCTCGTCGCCGCGCGTGTTCTCGGCGAATTCCGAGGCCGAGGCGGCTTCCAGCCGCATGTCCTGTTCTGCCGTCACCACGCCTTCGAAATGGCTGACCACGTCGCGCGGACGCAGGCGGCGGCTGCCGGGCGACAAAAATTCGATGATCGAGGCGGCAAAGTGAAAGGCGTCGATGTCACGGCGGAAGGCGGCACCGATATTGGGGCGCAGCACCTTGACCGCGACCTCCTGCCCGGTTTCGCGCACCCGCGCCCTGTGCACCTGCGCGATCGAGGCGGCGGCGACCGGTTCGGAAAACTCGCTGAACAACGCATCGACCGGCCGGCGCAAATCGGCCGCGACGATCTGCTGGGCGATCGCGGTCGGAAAGGGCGGCAGCCGATCCTGCAACATCCGAAGCTGTTCGGCCAGTTCGATCCCGACCACATCGGCGCGCGTCGACAGGATCTGGCCGAACTTGATATAGGCCGGTCCAAGCGCGGTGATCGCGCGGGTGATCGGCGGCAGGGCGGGATCGCCCGGATAGCCCAGCCAGCGGAACGGCCAGCCCAGCACCCGCGCGGCCAGCCGCAGGCGGGGCGGCGCCTCGACCGCGTCCAGAACCGCGCCCATCGCGCCGGTGCGTTCGAAGGTGGCGCCGGTTCGGATCAGGCGCAGGATATTGTGCGGGCCGCGCATGGGCTACAGTTTCCAGCCGGAATGCAGCGCGGCGATTCCCATCGACAGGTTGCGCCACTGGACCCGCCCGAAACCCGCCTCGCGGATCAATGCGCCGAACGCCTCCTGATCGGGAAACTTGCGGATCGATTCGACCAGATATTGATAGCTGTCGCGATCGCCGGTCACCGCCTGCCCCATCGCCGGGATGACGTTGAAGCTGTAGCGGTCATAGGCCCACTGCATCGCGGGCACCGGCAGCCGGCTGAATTCCAGCACCATCAGCCGCCCGCCGGGACGCAGGACGCGATATGCCTCGGCCAGCGCGTCGGGGATGCGGGTGACATTGCGGATGCCGAAGCTGATCGTGTAGCGATCGAAGCTGCTGTCGGGAAAGGGCAGCGCCATCGCATCGCCCGTAACCCAGGCCAGGCGATCACCCCTGTCGGCCGCATCGGCGCGCTTGCGCCCCTCGATCAGCATCGATTCGGTCATGTCGCAGACGGTGACGCGCGCCTGCGGCGCGCGATCCAGAAAGCGGAAGGCGATGTCGCCGGTGCCGCCCGCGACGTCCAGCAGGTGCTGGCCGCCGCGCGGCGCCAGCCAATCCATCATCGCGTTCTTCCACAGCCGGTGGACGCCCGCGCTCATCAGGTCGTTCATCAGGTCGTATCGCGAGGCGACGCGCGAAAAGACGCCGTGGACCATCCCGGCCTTTGCGTCCTCGTCCACGGTCCGAAAGCCGAAATGGGTCTGCTTCTTGTCGCTCATCGCGCTTGCCGTTTGCCTGTTCCGACGCCAGATAGGTCCGGCCTGCCTGCGGCACAATGGTCATGAATGCGCCTGCGGCACAATGCGACGAAAGGGACCGGATTGCCAGAACTGCCCGAGGTCGAAACCGTCCGTCGCGGTCTTCAGCCACATCTCGAGGGATCGCGCATCGCCCGGGCCGAGGCGCGCCGGCCGGATCTGCGCTGGCCGCTGCCGCCCGATCTGGTTCAGGTGCTGACCGGCGCGCGGGTGATCACGCTGCGGCGGCGGGCGAAATACCTGCTGGCCGATCTGGACCGGGGAACCACGCTGCTGCTGCATCTTGGCATGTCCGGCAGGATGCTGGTCGAGGGCGCGTCACAGGGCGATTTCCACCGCGATCCCGCGATCCTGCCGCGCCACGACCATGTCGTGCTGACCACCGGGACCGGCACCCGCATCACCTTCAACGACGCCCGCCGATTCGGCATGGTGGACCTGATCCGCGAGGGCCAGACGCATCCCCTGCTGGCCAGCCTCGGGCCCGAACCCTTCGACGCCGGCTTTTCGCCCGAATACCTGCGCATGATCTTCGCCGGACGCCGCGCGCCGGTGAAACAGGCGCTTCTGGATCAGCGCATCGTCGCCGGTCTGGGCAACATCTATGTCAGCGAGGCGCTGTGGCGCGCGGGCATCGACCCGCGCCGGGCGGCGGGCCGCATCGGCCAGGCCCGAATCGCGGCCCTTGTCGGGCATGTCCGCGACGTGCTGTCGGATGCCATCGCCGCCGGCGGCTCGTCCCTGCGCGATCACCGGCAGGCGACGGGCGAGCTGGGCTATTTCCAGCATTCCTTCCGCGTCTATGACCGCGAGGGACTGCCCTGTGCGCGGCCCGGCTGCGCGGGCCGGATCCGGCGGATCGTGCAATCGGGACGCTCCAGCTTCTATTGCCCGCTCTGCCAGCACTAGACCCGTCTGCGGCATTTGCTTGGCTTCCGCACATGCCTGCTGATAGGAGTCGGGGCTGACGCTTAACAGCCACGAGGTCCGGGCCCATGGCCTATGAAACCATCATCGTCGAAATCGAGGACGAGATCGCGCTGATCCGTCTGAACCGCCCCGAGGCGCTGAACGCGCTGAACTCGGCGCTCATCACCGAACTGGCCGAGGCGCTGCGCGAGGCCGACGGCAACGACAAGATCCGATGCGTCGTGCTGACCGGCAGCGAGAAAGCCTTTGCCGCCGGCGCCGACATCAAGGAAATGTCCGAGAAATCCTTTGTCGATGTCTATGAAGGCGATCTTTTCGGCTCGCAGATCGCGGCCATTCGCGCCTTCCGCAAGCCGATGATCGCCGCGGTCAGCGGCTATGCCCTTGGCGGGGGCTGCGAACTGGCGATGATCTGCGATTTCATCATCGCCGCGGAAAACGCCAAGTTCGGGCAGCCCGAGATCAATCTGGGCGTCATCCCCGGCATCGGCGGCACCCAGCGCCTGACCCGATTCGTCGGCAAGTCGAAGGCGATGGACATGATCCTGACCGGGCGCTTCATGGATGCGGCCGAGGCCGAGCGTTCCGGCCTGGTCAGTCGCGTGGTGCCGACGCCGAAACTGATCGCCGAGGCGATGACGGCGGCGCGCAAGATCGCCGAACGCTCGATGATCGCGACGCGGGCGGCCAAGGAATCGGTCAATCGCGCCTACGAATCGACGATGACCGAGGGTCTCCTGTTCGAACGCCGTGCCTTCCAGGGCCTTTTCGCGACCGAGGATCAGAAGGAAGGCATGTCCGCCTTTCTCGAAAAGCGCGAGCCGCAATTCCGCGACCGCTGATTTTTCGGGTTCCCTTTTCGCGGCCGATCACCTATAGGCCCTCGCTTACATGCGCGTGGGCCCGCTTAGGCAAGAATCAGGACCGCCCTTCCGGGGAATCGGTCGCCTTGGGTCTTTCGTGCAACCGCAACGCTGAAAGACCCGACGAGGATCAAGCCCATGGCAAATACGCCCCAATCCAAGAAGCGCGCGCGCCAGACGCTGCGCCGCACCGAAGTCAACAAGGCCCGCCGGTCGCGAATCCGCACCTTCCTGCGCAAGGTCGAGGAAGCCATCGCCTCGGGCAATGCCGATGCCGCCCAGGAGGCGCTGAAGGCGGCGCAGCCGGAACTGATGCGCGGCGTCAGCAAGGGCGTCTATCACAAGAATACTGCATCGCGGAAAATGTCGCGCCTGTCATCGCGCGTGAAGGCCCTGTCGCCGGCCTGAGCCGATCGGCGCGGCGGCCGGAAAAGGCTGTATTCCGGCCTGACAAGGACAGCAATCTCAGAACGGGCGCGCGCCACCGGCACGCGCCCTTTGCCTTTTTCTGCACCTGCGAAACAGTTAATAAATCGTTAATTTTCAATGCCATTTCCAATTTCTTCTTTCGAGTCAAAGACCTCGCAGATTCGATTGGGGAAAGCCGCTGTCAAGCGCATAGTTCGGTTGCGCGGGTTGATCCGCTATTGCTAAATCTGTCCTGCGATTCACGTCGCTTTGGGGGACAGGCCGCCGCTTCCGGAACCTTATCCGGGCGGGGCCGGGCGACGAAGCGGAGAACACTCTTCTTCTGCCCACGGATCCGTGGCTGTCGGCTGCCATCGGCACCTGCGGATCTGGTCTATTATTCTGCGTCGGGCATCCTGCCCCGTCATGCGGCCCGTTCGGGCCGCAACGGTGGCCTGTTGCCCGATGCTGCCCCGGGGCGGTGCGAATCCTGGTCCGCCGGATGCAGATCCGGCGGAGATCGGGGACAGGACAGCACGGGGCAGAAAGACGATGGACGACCTTTGGGGGCAGGCATGTGCGGGACTTCAGGACAGCGTCGGGACGAATAACTTCAACCACTGGATCAGGCCGCTGGAACTGGCCGGGATCGAGGACGGCGTGGCCCGTTTCGACAGCCCGACGCGGTTCATCTCGGACTGGGTGAACCGGCATTTCGCGACGACCATTCTGGCCGAACTGAACCGTCGCGGCGCGGGGGTCGAGCGGCTGCGCTTTGCCGTCGTGCCGAAAAGCGGGCGCAGCGGCGGCCAGCGGCCGCGCGCCGCCGCCCCGGACCCCGATCAGCCGGCCCCGGCGGCAAACACCATCCGGCCCGCCGCCACCGCGCGCGGCACGATTCGGCCCGATCTGGGCGCGCCGCTGGATCCGCGCTACACCTTTGCCAATTTCGTCGTCGGCAAGCCGAACGAACTGGCCCATGCCGCCGCCCGCCGCGTGGCCGAGGGCGGCCCGGTCGGGTTCAACCCGCTGTTTCTCTATGGTGGCGTGGGGCTGGGCAAGACCCACCTGATGCACGCCATCGCGCATGATTATCAGGCCAACCACCCCGCTGCGCAGATCCTCTATCTGTCGGCCGAGCAGTTCATGTATCGCTTCGTGCAGGCGCTGCGCGAAAGCACCATCATGGATTTCAAGAGCATGTTCCGAAACGTGAACATGCTGATGGTCGATGACGTGCAGTTCATCGCCGGCAAGGACAGCACGCAGGA
>NZ_DHXG01000060.1:5456-8631 GCF_002413585.1 Paracoccus sp. UBA5162 | reverse complement strand
CTACATGACCGCCATCTGGACCGAGTTGCAGAAGTGACCGTCGCTGTCCCGCCATCGCGCTGTGGCGGCGGGACGGGCACGGAGAACCGCGCGGTCACCGTGAAGGCTGGTCGGGCCGCGAGATCCGGGCGGCGGCACCGCCTTGGACGGGATCGTCCTTGATTCTCTGCTGCCGTCGTGGCGATCAAGCCTCGGTCGATCATCAACCTTTGGCCTTCGGTGGCGATGCAACGCCATTGAAGGCCCGATAATTCGCCTGCTGCCGCTGGGCTTGGCCGGCCGGTTCTTGTCGGCAGACTTGCGCGAAGCCCGTATCCGCCGCCAATATTGTCCCGGTCTTTCAATCTTCAGCCGACCCGTCTTAGAAATGCCCGCGTTCGGTCGTCCGTGGGCGCGTCGAAGATTCTTGCCGGCGGCCCCTGCTCGACGATCCGTCCATTCTCCATGAACACGACCCGGTCTGCGATCTCGCGGGCGAATTGCATCTCGTGGGTGACGATCAGCATGGTCTGGCGGCCATCCGCGATGGATCGGATCAGATCCAGCACCTCGCCCACCCATTCAGGGTCCAGCGCGCTTGTCGGCTCATCGAAAAGCAGCAGTTCCGCATCCATCGCCATGGCGCGGCCAATGCCCACGCGCTGTTGCTGCCCGCCCGAGAGGGCACTGGGATAGCTGTCGGCCTTTTCCGAAAGCCCGATCCGGGACAGCACCTCGTCGGCGCGGGCTTCGGCCTGACGGCGCGGCAAGCGACGCACTGTTATCAGCCCTTCGGTGATGTTCTGCCGCGCGGTCTTGTTGGCGAAAAGCGCGTAGTTCTGAAAGACAAAGCCCGTGCGACGGCGCAATGCGAGGATCTGGGCGCGGCTGGCCCGAGTCGCGTCGACGGACAGATCCCCGATCGTCAGAAGGCCCGCATCGGGACGGTCGAGAAAGTTGAGGCAGCGAAGCAATGTCGATTTTCCCGTTCCCGATGGCCCGATGATCGCCACCCGCTCGCCCGGTTCCAGATCCAGGTTGATGTCGTTCAGGACGACATTGTCGGAAAACCGCTTGCTCAGGCCGCTGATCCTGATCTTGCAACTGGTTGTCATCGCACAAAGGCCTTCTGCATCCGGACTTCAAGCTGGCGCTGGAAGAACGAGAAGAACTCGACCATGCCCCAATAGATGAACGCCACGACCAGAAAGGCCTCGAGGTAAAGAAAGCTGCCGGCGGCCTCCTTTTGCGCGGCACCCATCATCTCGGTGACGCCCAGAGTGAAGGCAAGAGACGTGCTCTTGATGATGTCGATGAAGTAATTCATCAGCGTCGGGGCCGCGATCCGCGCCGCCTGGGGCAGAATGATGCGGCGCAGCATCTGTCCGCGCGTCATGCCGATCGCCTCAGACGCCTCCCACTGGCTGCGATCGACGCCAAGGATCGCGGCGCGGATCGATTCCGCCATATAGGCCGAAAAATGCAGCGTCAGACCGATGATCGCGGCGGTGACGCCGTCGATGCTGGTCAGCGCCGAGACGACGCGCGGAAGCCCGTAATAGAACAGGAACAGCTGGACCAGCAGCGGCGTGCCACGAAAGAAGCTGATGAACAGCGCGACCAGTTGGTCGATCACCGGCAATCTGAAGATGCGGATGATCGCCTGCGCCGAGGCCAGGACAAGCGCCCCGGCCATGGCTGTCACCGCCATGGTCAGGGTCAGGGGGACATAGCTCAGGATGATCGGGAACAGCCCGATCATGTATCCTGTATCAAGCCCGTCCATTACTCGTCGGCAGGGCTGGTCACGTCGGCGTCCAGCCATTTCCGCGAAATGTCCGCCAGCGTGCCGTTTTCCTTCAGCGTGGTCAGCGCGGCGTCGATCCTGTCACGAAGCGCCAGACCGGCTTCGTCCTTGCGGAACGGCAGCGCGTTCCTGATTTCGCTGAAGGACTGCCCGGCCATTTCCAGCGGTAGCGGGCTTTTCGCGATGACCTGTCCGGTCGAGACGCGGTCCATGACGAAGGCATCCATGCGGCCAAGCGCCACGTCCTGTTCGATATTGGAATCGTAGGTGCGGATGTCGATATCGGCGGCATTGGGCAGATCACGCAGAAGCGCCTCGAAATTCGAGCCCAGATTGACCGCGACCGATTTTCCCGACAGCGATTCCGGCCCGGTGATGCCCACCTCGTTGCCCTCTTTCACGACGATCTGCGCGCCGTCATAGACATAGGGCTGGGTAAAGGCAAAGGTCGCTTCGCGGTCCGGCGTGATGGTGATCTGGTTGGCGATCGTGTCGATGCGGCCCGATTCCAGCGCGCCGATCAGACCCGAAAAGGACATGGTGACGAATTCCACCGTATCCCCGGTTTCCGCGGCGATGGCATTCATCAGGTCGACCTCGAAACCCTGAAGCTTGTCCTGCTTTACAAAGGTGAAGGGGAAATATCCCCCCGACATGCCGACGCGAATCGTCTCGGCGGAAGCGGCGGTGCCCGCGGCGATCAGGGCCAATGCGGCGATGAACGATTTTGTCATCAAGGTCTCCTTCTGCGTTGAAGGCTAGATATGCCTGGCGGAAAGACTGAACAAGGAGCGGAAATATCGAGAAATAAATGAGGAAGAGTGTTCCGCGCGACCGATGTCAAGAGGGAACAGAATTCCGGGAACAATGCCGAGGCCGGGTGGGTCATCCTAGGCGATCCGCGCTTCAGGCGGGGTTCCAGCGGCGGTCCTGTCAGAATGCGCCGGCGATCTGGCGCCAATCCGGATTTGCGCGATCTCGGCGCACGATACGGGCCGGGCCGCGATGCGCGGTCCTGGCTTGCTATGGCGTGTAAGGCTGAATGACAGCGGCGTCGAAGGCGCCCTCTGCGGCCTTCAATTCGCAAGCGCCGATGATGGCCAGGCAGATTGTGGTCAGCGCCGCGTCCCGCCGGACCAGCACGCCCGCACTTGGCGCGTCGTGGCTTCCCGCCAATGGCAGGCGCACCAGATCACCGGTCGCGCAGGTCTGTTTGGACAACGGCCTGATATTGAAGACGCCATATCCCATACCGGCCGCGATCAGCGCGCGCATCATATCGGTCGAACGGGCGGAGTAGGCGACATTGGGTTTCAGCCCCGACTGGCGAAAAGGTCGAGAAGATATTTTCTGGAATGCTCCAGGTCCAGCACCACAAGGGGCTCTGGT
>NZ_DHXG01000060.1:0-5124 GCF_002413585.1 Paracoccus sp. UBA5162 | reverse complement strand
CCTATCAGTGGGCCCTGCGGATCTCGACCACGACCCTGGTGATCCCGTTTCTGGCCGTCATGTTCTGGCACCGGGCGACCGCGGCCGGCTGCAGTGTGGCGATGCTTTCCGCCATGGCCGTCACGATCATCTGGCCGTTTCTGGGAACGGGCATCGACCCGGTATTTCCGGGCATGGCCGTCTGCCTGATCTTTCTGGTCGCGATCAGTCTGATGACGGGGCATTCCCCGCGGGAATGCGCCCGCGCGGTCTGCTGGGAGGATCTTCCGACCGCTCAGGGCAGAGCCACGGTGTCGGCGGGTGCGGGAACGCTGAAGGCGGCCGCGTCCGGTTCATAGCATGAATGGCGTCGGGGCCGGATCGGTGCCGTTGCCCGACCCGTCCGGCGTATGACCGTGATCGCCGCGCAGGGCGATCCGGCTGGCGGGAATTCCGGCAGGTCTGGCAAGCCGGATGGCGGTCATGGTCGCCATCGGGTCAACCGACGCTCGATGGCCGGGCGATCAGGTCGGGGCAGGGCGTGGTGAAGGCGGCGTCCTGTCCTTCGATACGTGCAAGAAGCGTCTCCACGGCAAGCCGGGCCACCAGATCAAGGTGCAGATCGACCGCGGTCAGTTGCGGCTGGGCAAGCTGGGCCCGCATGCCGTCATATCGTGTGGCAAGCCGCACATTGTCGGGCACGCGCAATCCCAGGTGCGACAATGCCGTCATCGTTCCGGTGGCGAGCGCGTCGACCGTCACCAGCAGCCCGTCAAGCCGGGGATGCCGTTGCAACAGCTTGGCGGCTTCGCGTTCGGCCAGTTCCTCGCCGCCATTCTCATCAAGGCTCAGGGCAATCGCCGGCATGGCATGGGCGGCAGAAAACTCTGCATAGACCGTCTCGGTCTCTTCGTAGGATGTGCGTCTCTGCCGGCCGGTGATCAGGCCGATGCGCCGGCTGCCGGCATCGAAAAGATGCCCCAGCAGAAGACGCGCGGTCTGCGCCGAATGCAGGTCGATCGCCGGAATGTCGGGGCGCGCGGGCACCTTGCCGATCGACACGATGGGCGTGTGCCGCCCTTCGAAATAGCGGATCAACGGTTCGTCGCGGGCCGGTTCGACGACGATCACGCCGTCGAAACCCAGATTGTCGAGATTGCGGCCCGGTGATGTCGGGACCAGGCACAATGCCATGTCGCGGGTCAGCGCCGTCATCGCCGCCGACGCGGCGATTTCCATGAGAAAGCCCAGTCGCGAGGGTCCGGCCGCTACCGCGAACGGCATCGACGAGGCCAGCCCGATCGTTCCCGTGCGCCCGCTGCGCAGACGTTGCGCAGCCTGATTGGGGCGATATCCCATCTTGTCGGCCAGCGCGACGATCCGTTCGCGCGTTTCCGGATCGACCTTCCGCCGGCCGCTGAAGGCGTGCGAGATGGTCGTCGGAGATACTCCTGCGGCCTTGGCCAGATCGATGATCGTCGGTTTTCGCACGCCTTCCCCTTGCCTGATCCAGGTGCAGTAGATGCCTTGTCCCGGCGAAAAGGCAACCTTTGTCCGGGCCAACGCGACAAAACGTTTTGCGCGAATCGTCAATCGTGGTAGCACGGTAATACGCAAAACGTTTTGCTAAAGAAGAAAATGCGTCTGAACAGCAACAGGGAACGCTCGAAATGTCATTCACCGGAACTCCGCCAGGGGAACAAGACCCCGCCGATCAGATGCTGCCGCCGCGCAGCCTGATCCTGTTCGGCCTGCAGCATGTGCTGGTCATGGCCGCGTCGCCGATCACCGCCGTCTTTCTGGTCGCCCAGACTTTGGGCTTCGACACTGCGCTGACGGTCAGCGTCATCAGCGCGACGTTTCTGGTCTGCGGACTCGGTTCGATATTGCAAAGTTTCGGACCGCAGGGATTTGGCGCGCGACTGCCCTTCATCATGGTGCCGGGTGGCGCGCCAATCGCGATCTTCCTGGCCATCGCGGTGCAGGCCGATGTGCAAACCGCCGTGGGCGCGGTGCTGCTGACCGCGATCTTCTATTTCGCGGCCTTGCCGGTCTTTCGGCGGTTGTTACGGTATTTCCCGCCCATTGTCGTGGGAACGATGCTGCTGCTGGTTTCGGTCAACCTGGTGCGCATCTACGGAGGCACCATTACCGGAAGACCGGGAAGCGAGAACTTCGCCGATCCGCTGAATGTCGGACTGGCGCTGGCGACGATCGCGATGACGGTGCTGTTCGCCTGGGGCTTCACCGGCACGCTGCGGCGCATCTCGGTCATGCTGGGGCTTGTCGCGGGAACGGCGCTGGCAGCGATCTTCGGCCAGATCGACCTGTCGGGCGTCGGCAACGGGCCGCTGATCGCGGTTCCACAGCTGTTCCCGTTCGGAATGCCTAAATTCGACCTCATCGCCGCGCTGCCACTGATCGTGTTCTCGATCATCTCGATGGCCGAGGCCACCGGCCAGACCATCGCCACGGCCGAGATCGTGGGCCGGCGCGAAGATGCACGCGCGATCGTGCCGCGCACCATCCGCGGCGATGCGGTCATGTCGCTGGTCGGCGGACTGTTCGGCACGTCGCTGATCATTACCTCGGGCGAGAATGTCGGCATCGTTCGTGCAACCAACGTCAAGTCACGCTATGTCACAGCGACAGCGGGCGTGATCCTGATCCTGATCGCGCTGCTTGCACCCGTGTCGCGCCTGGCCTCGGCATTGCCCGGCCCGGTGATCGGCGGAACCGCCGTCGTCGTCTTCGCGATCATCGGCGTCATCGGCATCGACCTTCTGCGCCGCACCGATCTTCGTGAACACGGCGCGATGGTCACGCTGGCCTCGGGGCTGGCGATGGGGATGCTGCCGATTCTCGTGCCCGGTATCTACAGCCAGTTTCCGCAATGGTCGCAGATGATCATCGGCAACGGACTTGCTGCCGGCACCATCACCGCTGCCGTCGTGAATGCCATGTTCCACCACGTCCGTCCTGTTGCCGAGCCAAGCCTGCAGGAGAGCAATTGATGAGGGATCTTCCCGAAACCCTGTTCGAGCGGACCGAGATACTGCTTGTTCCAGGCCGGATGCTGCTTGAGGACGGTCCTGCCAGCGGAATGGCGGCGCTGATCCGCGGCGGACGATTTGCGGAGATCGCGCCGGCGGCGGACCTGACCGCCCGCCATCCCGGCCTGACGCCCGTCGATCTGCCGGATCATCTGATGATGCCCGGCTTCATCGACACTCATACGCATCTGACCCAGTCGCTTGGCAAGTCCCTGGTCTTCGGCGAGCCGTCAGAAATCTTTCGCCGGATTTGGGTTCCGCTGGAGGGCAGTCTGGATCAGCGCATGGTCTACCTGTCCTCGAAGCTTGCCGCGCTGGAATGCCTGCGCGGCGGCTTCACCTGCGCGGTCGATGCGGGCACGCGATCTGCCGGGCATCTGGAAGCGGTGAAGACGGCCGTGCAAGAGACGGGGATCCGCTCGGTCATCGGGCTGATCTGCAACGATCTGGGCGGTGCGGCCGATGTGCCGCCGCCGGACCGGATCATCGCGCGCGCCGAAGCGCATCTGCATGCCGGTGAAGGCGATCCGCTGCTGCATCCCTCGCTGGCCATATCCATCCCCGAAGTCGGCAGCGACGGCATGCTGGCGCGGATGTCGCACATGGCGGCAGAGGCCGGGGCGATCTTCCAGACCCATGTGAACGAACATCTGGTGGCGGTCGAACGGTCACTGGTCGCCAATGGCCGCCGCCCGCTGGAACATCTGGCCCATATCGGCGCGCTGGGGCCGCATGTCCTGATCGCGCATGCGACGCTTGTGACGCCGGGCGAACTGAACATCCTGCGCGATACCGGCACGGCGGTCGCGTATAACCCGGTGGCCTCGATCTGGAAGGGCAATGCCATCGCCCCGGCGCTGCAGATGGCCGCGCTGGGCATCCGTTTCGGACTGGGCACCGACGGCACCCGCGCGGACGGGTTCCGCCTGATGGACGCAGGCGAATCGCTGCAACGTGCAGGCTATGGCCTTGCCTCGGGCGACAGTTCTTGCGGTGGCGGCTGGCTGTGGCTGGCGGCAGCGACGGGCATGGCCGCAGATGCGGCCGGACTTGGCGCCGTCACCGGCCGCATCGCGCCCGGCCTGGCCGCAGATTTCCTGCTGGTCGATCTGGACCGTCCGGAATTCACCCCCTCGCACGATCTGACATGGGAACTGGTCCGCTATGGCAACCGGGACCAGATCGACGCGGTTTTCACCCAAGGCCGGCTGCGGCTGTGGCAGGGCTGGCCGGTTGACTGGGACGCCCGTGCCTTGCTGACCGAGATCCGCGAAACCACGGCCGGCGCCATCGCTGCCGCACCGATCACCCGTATCCATCCTCCCGCCGATTACCGCTGCGCAAAGGCCCCCGCGTGACCCTGTTCCTGATCCTCTCTGCCGCGGTTTTCGTGGCCGCCTTCATCCAGGGCGCGATCGGAATCGGTTTCGCGCTGATCGTCGCCCCGGTCTTCGGCATCCTGGCACCTGAATACCTGCCGGTAACGCTGTTGATCCTGATGCTGCCGCTGAATTTCCACATCGCCTGGCGCGAGCGCGGCGATATCGATCGGCTGGGCACCGGCTGGATCACGCTGGGGCGGTTCTTCGGCACCTTCGCGGGCCTGTGGATGCTGGCCGCGCTGAGCGGTCGTCACCTGGGCCTGGCGGTCGGCTGGTTCACGGTGATCGCCGCCGCCGTGGCTTTGCTGGCGCCTCGATTCGACCCGAACCGGCCGGCGGCACTGGGGGTGGGGCTGTTTACCGGCGTCACCGAAACGGCGACCGGCATTGGCGGCCCGCCGCTTGCGTTGCTGTATCAGCACGCGCCGGGGCCGGTGCTGCGTTCGACCGTCGCCACCTGCTTCTTCGTGGGCGAGGTGATCTCGCTGGCGATCCTTGCCATCATGGGCATGTTCCAGATGTCGCAGGCCAGTGCCGCGCTGATCCTGATGCCGGCGATCATGGCGGGCAGCGCCCTGTCGCGCCGGACGCACGCGCATATAGGCGGTGGCAGCCTGCGCTATGCGGTCCTGATCTTCGCGGTTGTCAGCGGCGCCTTCCTGATCCTGAGGTCGTGACCGGCGCGCGGCGTGTCATGCAGGGTCGGCGCA
>NZ_DHXG01000006.1:423-5821 GCF_002413585.1 Paracoccus sp. UBA5162 | reverse complement strand
GGGTCGCACCGACGGGCAAGGTGGATTCGGCGCTGCTGGAGGTCCATCAGCACGCGGCTCATGCCCTGTCGTGGCTGGCCACCTACGTCGAATCGCTGTCGCAATTGTCGGCCTGGTCGGCCCGCGTATCGGGCGAGATGGAGGACTTGATCGTCCGGATCGGGTTCGGCGAATACCTGACCCAGATCGCCGGCGGCATCATGATGAGCCAGAACGAATTCGCCCGGCTGTCGGATCTGGGGGTGACGTGGCGTCCCTCGGACGCCGCCCGCGCCCTGATGAACGGCAACACCCCCGAGGCGCGCGCCAGCCTGGCGCGGATGATCGCCGAACGGCAAGGCAGCGCCACCTTCGGTGCAACCGGCCTGGACGAGGACCTGGAGATGATCCGGGACCAGTTCCGCCGCTGGACCGATGACAGGGTCGTTCCCCATGCCCATCAATGGCATCTGCAGGACGCACTGATCCCGATCGAGATCGTCGAGGAACTTGCCGGACTGGGGGTCTTCGGACTGACCATTCCCGAAGATCTGGGCGGTCTGGGCCTGTCCAAGGCGGCGATGGTGGTGGTTTCGGAGGAATTGTCGCGCGGCTATATCGGCGTGGGCAGCCTTGGCACGCGCAGCGAGATCGCGGCCGAACTGATCCTTGGCGGCGGCACCGCCGCGCAGAAGGAACATTGGCTTCCGAAACTGGCCAGCGGGGAAATCCTGCCCACGGCGGTCTTCACCGAACCCAATACCGGCAGCGACCTGGGCGCGCTGCGGACGCGGGCAGTCAGGGAAGGCGATGTCTGGAAGGTGACCGGCAACAAGACCTGGATCACCCATGCCGCGCGCGCCCATGTCATGACGCTGCTGGCCAGAACCGATCCTGACAGCGACGATTATCGCGGCCTGTCGATGTTCATCGCCGAAAAGACGCCGGGCACCGCCGACGATCCCTTCCCCACCCCCGGCATGACCGGCGGCGAGATCGAGGTGCTGGGCTATCGCGGCATGAAGGAATACGAACTGGGCTTCGACGGATTCGAGGTCGGCGACGAGAACCTGCTGGGCGGGACCACCGGCCAGGGCTTCAAGCAATTGATGCAGACATTCGAATCGGCCCGCATCCAGACCGCCGCGCGGGCCATCGGCGTTGCCCAGAACGCGCTGGAACTGGGCCTGAAATACGCGCTGGACCGCCGGCAATTCGGCAAGGCCCTGATCGAATTTCCGCGCGTCGCCGACAAGTTGGCGATGATGGCGGTCGAAATCATGATCGCGCGGCAACTCACCTATCACAGCGCCTGGGAAAAGGATCACGGCCATCGCTGCGACCTGGAGGCGGGGATGGCCAAGCTGCTGGGCGCGCGGGTGGCCTGGGCCTGTGCCGACAATGCTTTGCAAATCCACGGCGGCAACGGCTTTGCGCTGGAATACCCGATCAGTCGGGTGCTGTGCGATGCCCGGATCCTGAACATCTTCGAGGGCGCGGCCGAAATACAGGCCCAGGTCATCGCGAGACGGCTTTTGACCCCGGCCGTTTCAGGCTAGACTTCGGAAACCAAAGCGGTTTCGAAGCGTTCGTTTCCGATTCCGGCCCGAAGGAGATCGCCCATGTCCCGTCCCGCCCGCCGTTTCGCCCTTGTCGGCGCCCTGACATTCGCCGGTGTGGCGCTTGCCGCCTGCGCGCCGGCCACCGCGCCCGGCGGCTTCGCGCCGGGCGAGGATCGCGGTTTCATTCCCGGTGGCAGCTATGTGCTGGTCGGCATGGATGGCAAGACCGTGCCGCTGCGCAACGTGACGCTGGTGGTTGAAGAGAACCGGCTCTCCGGCCAGGCGCCCTGCAACGGCTATTCGGCCACGAACAATGCGGAATTGCCCGCGATTGCGCTGTCGCCGATCGTGGCGACGAAGGTGGCTTGCAAGGACATGAAGCTGGAAACCCGTTTCCTTTCGGTGCTGCAACAGGCGAATTCGGCCGATTTCTACGGCGGCGTGCTGCGGGTCAAGTCTCCTTCGACCTGGCTGATATTCGAACGCGGGATGCGCGACACCAGCGGCGTCAGCGCACTGGAACAGGCACGCGGCACTCAGTAATCCGTGCCAGCCGGTGGCGGCAGCAGGCGCGTGACAAGCCGGTCGCGCGCGGCGGGCAGCGGCCGCCCCACCAGTTCGGCGGCAATTCGGCTGCGCAGGAAGTGACCGGTAATGGCCAGGCCCTGCGTCAGCCCCCGCGCCCGGCCTTCGGGCCGGTCGTCGCCCGTCCGGCCCAGAAGCGGCGGCAGCGGCAACAACCGGTCGGCCCATTCCCCCGCGCCGGCAAGGCTGACCGCGCGGCCCGAACGCGGGCTGACATAGGCCAGCCCCTCGGTCGCGCCGGTGACCGCGCAGGATGACAGGTCCAGCCCGAAACCCATCTCGTCAAGCAGCCGCATCTCCCATTGCAGATAGGCGACGCCCCAGTCAGAGCCGGTTTCGATCGCGTCCAGCAGCGCCTCGGTCCGGAAGAAGAGATCGGGATGGGGATCGCGTTCGGGCAGCGCGAAGACCAGCAGCGCGCAGATCGCGTTCAGGCCGGCCAGCGCCAGCGGATCGCCCATGATCCCCGCGCGCAGCCGCACCGGCTCGACCGCGAAATGGCCAAGCTGATCGTCCCGGCGTGCCCGCCAGCGCAGATCCAGCCGCGCCCCCGGCTGCAGCATCGCCGCGCGCGTGCGCGAGACGCCGCCGGGCACAAGACCCGCGTGCCGACCATGCCGCGCCGTCAACACGTCAAGGATCACCGCGGATTCGCCATGCGGCCTGCGCGCCAGCACCGTGCCCTCGGCTTGCCATTCCATCGCCCCGTGTCAGCCGGGCTGCGGCAGGGTCAGCCCGCCATCTTCGGCCAGCGGCCAGAACGGATTTGTCGCGATTTCCCAGACATGGCCGTCGGGATCGGCGAAATAGCCGGAATAGCCGCCCCAGAACACCTTTTCGGGCATTTTCAGGCAGCCGGCCCCGGCTGCAAGCGCGGCCTGAAAGACCGTATCCGTTTCCGCGTCATTACTGCAATTCTGCGCCAGCGTGATCGCGCCGGTTCCCAGATCCGCATCGGGGCGGCCCTGATCGGCGGCAAGGTCGGAGCGTCCGAACAGCGCCAGAACCGCGCCATTCATCTGAAAGAACAGGACGCCCTCTTGCGAGGCCGGATGCGGCGTCCAGCCCCAATCGGCATAAAAGGCCGCCGACCGGTCCAGATCGGTCACGCCAAGCGTGATCAGGGTGACGCGCTGTCGGGGTAAGGTCATGGCTCTCTCGCTTGGACAAGGTATCAGGCTGTCACGGCGCCGGCGCATCGGCAAGACCCAGGGCAAGGCCGCGTGCAGGCGGCGCAAGACGATTTCAGACGCCTCGCAACCGCGCGCGCCGCCTGTCGCCCGCCTCGCGCAGCAGCGACAGGGTATAGACCGCAAGCGCGATCCAGATCATCGGGAAGGCAATCATGCGCGCGATGCCAAAGGATTCCCCGAACAGCAGGACCGCGACAAGAAAGATCATCGTCGGCGTGATGTATTGCAGGATACCGATGGTGGACAGGCGCAGCAGCTTGGCGCCGTTGGCATAAAACAGCAGCGGGATGGCGGTGACCGGACCGCAGCCCAGCAAAAGCAACATGTCAAGGCCCGTGCCGGTGCCGAAGAACGCCCCGCCTTGCGCGGATCGCCAGACCAGCCAGGCCAGGGCAAGCGGGCTCAGCAACAGAACCTCCAGCGTGAAGCCCTGATTGGGACCCAGCGGCAGGCTTTTCTTGCAATAGGCGTAAAGGCCCCAGCTGAGTGTCAGCACCACCGCCGTCAGTGGCAGCCGCCCGGCTTTCATGCTCAGGACCACGACCGCGGCGAAAGCCAGCCCGATCGCGATCCATTTCAGCCGGTTCAACCGTTCGCCCAGCAGCGCCGCGCCAAGCGCGACGCTGAAAAGCGGATTGATGTAATAGCCAAGCGCCGCGTCAAGGGCATGACCGTTTCCCACCGCCCAGACATAGGTCAGCCAGTTGATCGAGATCAGGACAGCCGTCACCCCGGCCATTGCCAGCAGACGCGGATCGCGCAGCGCCACGCCCAGATCCCCGGTGCGGCGCTGCCAGATCAGCACCGCGGCCGCAATGGGCAGGGACCACAGGATCCGATGCGCGATCACGTCGATCGCGGGCAGATGCGCCAGCGCCTTCATGTAGATCGGCAGCAGGCCCCAGCTCAGATAGGCGGCCAGCGCATAGGTGAAGCCTTGCGGCGAATCGATGTTCGAGGATCTGCCCATGCGAATTGCATATGCTGCAGATCGCGGTAACGCCAGACGGGACCGCGAGGCGGCCCGGTTGCGGACCCGGCAAGGCACAGGCGCGAGGGCGTCAGTCCAGCCCGACCTCGTCCAGCAGGGTTCTTCCATCGCGGCTTTCGATTTCGATCACCCACAGATCGGGATCGAAACCGCGCTGGCGGCGGATGGTCTCGTCTATCCGGGCCTCGGGCCCCTCGCCGGTCAACTGCCAGGGCCGGGTATCGGTGTCGAAGTCCCATTCGCGGGCGTAAAGCCGGGCGCTGCCATCCGGACGGACGCATTTGACCAGCACCGCGCCGGCGGTGTCATCGCCATGGGCGATCACATAGGCGGGGATGTTCGCCAGCCCCAGCCGCGCCAGATAGGCGGATACCCAGATCCCCGCCGCAAGCCTGGGCTCGGGCATCAGCGGCCCGGATCGCCGTCGCGAAAATCGAGGCCCATCTCGCCATAGCGTTCAGCCTCGTCCTGCCAGTTCTCGCGGACGCGGACCTGCAGGAACAGGTGAACCCGGCGATCCATGAATTCCTCCATCTCGGCGCGGGCCGCCTGACCGACCGCCTTGATCGTCTCGCCACGCTTGCCCAGAACGATGCCCTTGTGTCCCTGCCGGGCGACATAGATCACCTGATCGACCCGCGCGCTGCCGTCCTTCTTCTCCTCCCAGCCCTCGGTCTCGACCGTCAACTGATAGGGAATTTCCTCGTGCAGGCGCAGGGTCAGCTTTTCGCGCGTGATCTCGGCCGCGATCATGCGCATCGGCAGATCGGCGATCTGGTCCTCGGGATAGAGCCACGGTCCGGCAGGCAGGGTCGTGGCCAGCCAGTCGCGAAGATCGTCGCAGCCATGTCCCCTTTCGGCCGAGATCATGAAGGTTCGTTCAAAGCCGAATTCCGCGTTCAGCCGCTGCGACAGGGCCAGCAGCGCCTCGGCCTTGACCCGGTCGATCTTGTTGATGATCAGTGCGACCGGCGTCCTGACCTCAAGCGCCTTCAGGTTGTCGATGATCGCCTGCGTACCCTCGGTCAGGCCGCGATGAGCCTCGACCAGCAACAGGATGATGTCGGCATCGGCGGCCCCGCCCCAGG
>NZ_DHXG01000006.1:0-121 GCF_002413585.1 Paracoccus sp. UBA5162 | reverse complement strand
GCGGCCCCGCCCCAGGCGGCGGCGATCATGGAACGGTCCAGCCTGCGGCGCGGACGGAAGATGCCCGGCGTGTCCACGAAGACGATCTGGGCGGCGCCGGCGACGGCGATGCCGCGGATGC
>NZ_DHXG01000094.1:4552-34087 GCF_002413585.1 Paracoccus sp. UBA5162 | reverse complement strand
ATACCTTGCCTCGTCGCTCGCGCGGGCAGGCTGACCTGGCAAGCCCTATTCCATCGATGGCAAAGCGCCGTTTTCGATTGCCGCCGCCAGTTCTTCGGCATCGACCGCGCCATCCTTGCTGGTGTCCAGCGCGTCGTAATCCTGCTGTGTCAGATCGGCATATTCGGTCTGCATTTCACTTAGCGAGTAGAGCCCGTCCTGATCGGTGTCCATCTCGTGGGCGAAGGCTGCGCCGGCGATGGCCAGCAGCCCGGCCGAGGCGAAGCCGATGATGCGTGTCGCGTTCATTGTCATGGTCTCCTGCAAGGTGATGATTTCGAGCGGATCGGGATCAGAAACCCGGCCGCGCGGATCCGTGGCCTTCCGGCCCGGATCGGTTCGACACGGGGGCGCGGACTGCAACGGGCTGCGGGCGGACAGCAGCCCAGAGGACCGGGGCGGACAGACCCAGCGAGATCAGGATGAAGATCATTGTCGTTTCCTCCTTTTGGCGTCGCGCCGCATAATCTATGAGGCGCTTGAAATGAAGACGCTGCTCGTCACGTCCGTTACATGAAGGCATCAGGCCGGACGGGCGGGCCGGGCCGCTTCGCCGTCGCCGTCACGCATGCGCCCGTCGTCCCAAGAGGCCGAGCGCGACGATCGCCACGGCCCCCAGGCCGAAAGCCCAAAGCATCCAGGTGGGCAGATAGAAGGTCATGTAGACCTCCCATCCCAGCTTGCCGATGGTCTTGGTCACCAGCGACGGCGTGCCGTTGAGCGATCCGCCCAGCGTGCCGGTGATGGTCACGACGGTTGCGCCGATCAGCGTCATCACGAATGTCACCCAACGCTGTGCACCCTCGAACAGATGACTGCGATAACGATAGCCAAGCACGCCCAGCACCGTCCAGTAGCTCAGCGTCCAGGTTGCCAGCATGATATGGTTGCGGCCCAGCGGCGACTGGGTGATGGCCGACCAGGGATAGATCGACAATCCCAGACCATAGGCCATGAACCCGGCCAGCGAGCCCAGCAGGATCAGCGGCCAGACCGATTTTTCCAGGCGCACCGCAAGCACGGAATCCGAAAACACCCGGAAGAAGACGAACAGCGCCGCCGTCAGCCAGAGCGCGATCGGGAAATGCACCACGAGGATGTGGTAGACCGGCGAAAGCGAAAATCCGGCCATCCCTTCGACCGCCGTTTCGACGCCGCCGCCGCCGCCATGCGCCCGCGCGGCGCCGGCGCCAAGCGCCAGCAGCGCGGTCGTGGCCAGCGCGGTTCGCAGCGTCGGCAGATATGGATGGGCAGGTGTCATGGTCCGTTCCCCGGGTTCGGATATGTGGTGATCCGCTTTGCAACGCAGGCTCATGCCGTCCCCTCCGGGCGACGGAACAGCAGGACCATGGCGACGCCGAATGCCACGATCAGCGACAGGCTGAGCCCCAGGGTCCAGAGCCATTGGCGGCGGATCTGCGGAGCAAATTCCATCTCGATCCCGTAAAGCGCAAGCTGGCGTTCGCTGTGCTGGTAGGCGGCCGGCACACGCGCCGCGATCCGGTCCGCACCGGGGTGCTGGCGCGGGTCGGTCAGGCGACCCCAGGTGACCTGGCCGGGATAATAGATCGGCACCTCGGTCCAGGGACCGGTGAAATCGGGCTGGCCCGGCGGGGACGGGCGTGCGGTGATCTGCGCCGGCTGGTCCAGCCCCAGCGAGACCGGCAACGAGACATAGTGCCAGCGCATCGTGGCCGAGTTGCGAAACACCGCGAAGGCCAGGTCATAGCTGCCGCCCTCGCGGAAGATCTTGTCTTCCAGCGGATCGCCGGTATCCATGGCGCGTTGCAGCGTCACGTCCCAGAACCCGTTGCGCCAGCGCGCCGCGGCCGGCATGGCGATGTCCGCGCGCGATCCCGTACCCGCCCGCAGCACCTGCGCCGGAAGGGTGTCGCCCTCTTGCCAGCCGGCGGCCGGATCGAAAGGCACCGCTGCGGCCTGCGACAGGAAATAGGCGGTGTCGAACCCGACCTCTCCGGCGGTCGCGGCATCGACGGTCAGCGGCGCGCCCGGATCGGTGTCGGGGTCGAACATGAAGCGCGGCGAGCCTGTCCTCTCGTCGAAGTTGGAAATGTAGGGCGCCATGCCTGCATCCGGTTCGCGCGCCGCGCCGACAGATGTATCATCGGCCTGCGCCAGCGGATTGGTGCGGGCGGACTGCCAATCCCACAGATCGAGGAAATAGCCCGCCTCGCGCAGTTGTTGCAGTTCACTGGCCGGGCGGATGCTGTCGAAATTGTTTGGCTCCGCGCGCGTTTCGGGCAGGTATTTGCTGCGCTCCTCCGCGGTCTCGGGCACGCCGGTGAAGCTGGTCAGCCCGTCGCCGACGGTGATATAGCCGCCATAGCGCGAGAACAGCGGCACCGATCCGTCATCGACCATCATTGCCACGCGGTCCTGCACCAGCCGGTCCGGGTCCGGCCCGACCTCGGACCCCTTGCGCAGAGACCAGCCACCGTTTTCAAGGACAAGCAGGTCGTTGATCAGGTTCGGATCGGGCGCCGGCCAGCGATATCGGAACCAGATCGTCTCGCCGTCATAGGCGACCTTGACCTGCAAGGTGCTGTTCAATTCGTCGGGAATGACGATGTTGCGTTCGGGATCGTCCCTGACGATGCCGGTGCCATGCGTCAGCCAGGCCGCGACCAGCAGGCCTGAAAAGATCGCCGTTGAGGCGACCAGATACGTCACTCGTGTTGCCATTCCATCGTCCCCCTCCGCGGGCGGGCTTGTGCGCTGCCGCGAATTCACGTCTGTTTCATGGTCGAAGGTCGGTCTGACCAGACGCTTGCCACCGCTTGATCGTCATCGTTCCTTCCTTGACCGCCGGATCGTCGCGCCGGCTTCAGGTAAGGACGCTTGGCCGCGCGATCCATTACTGATCCCGTTGATCCTGGGCGAATTCTGGCAGCCGCTTCGCGCGAAGACCGGCGGCACACGGCAGCCGCGTTTTTCTGGCCGGTCGATCCGGGGCCCGCAGCGGCAGGGGCTTCATGCCGCCTGCCAGTGCGCTGGTTTCCCCATCCGGGTCATGCGCGGGGCTGGAAATCACATCTAGGGATTGCGTCGGATCGGCGCAGGATCTGGTCCGGACCCTTCGGCCGACCGGCGCGATCCGGGAATCGTTGGCGCTACTCGGCCGCCATGTCGCGTTGTTGCATCCGGGGCGCGGCGTAGAGATAGTCCCGCGTGATCGGCACGGCGTCTACCTTGCGGGCAAGCTGCACCTGGAACACGACCTGCCTGTTGTGGCGGAAGGTCTGTTCGCATGCCGCAAGATAGTATCGCCACATGCGGCAGAACCGGTCGTCATAGAGGTCGCGAACACGGTCGATGTTTGACATGAAACGGTCGTGCCAATGGCGCAGGGTAAGGGCGTAGTGCATCCTCCAGACCTCGATGTCCTGAGACATCAGATCGGCCTTTTCCGCCGCTGCCATCATTTCCGACAATGCCGGGATATAGCCGCCCGGGAAGATGTATTTCTCGATCCAGGGTGAATTGGCGCCGGGGGGCAACGTGCGGCCGATGGTATGGATCAGGGCGATGCCATCGGGCAGCAGCTTGTCGTGAACGGTGCGAAAATACGCGCGGTAATGCGGGCTTCCGACATGTTCGAACATGCCGACAGAGACGACGCGGTCGAACCTGCCCTCGACCTCGCGATAATCCATCAGCTGAAACCTCGCCCGGTCGGACAACCCGGCGGCGCGGGCGCGTTCATTGGCAACGCGGTGCTGTTCTTCGCTGAGCGTGACGCCAAGCACCCGGGCGCCGTGATCACGCGCGAGGGTCAGCCCCAGGCCGCCCCAGCCGCACCCGATGTCCAGCACGTTCATGCCCGGCTCGATCAGCAGTTTTTTGGCGATATGCGCCTTTTTCTGCGCCTGCGCCTGCTCCAGCGTGTCCGTTTCCGAATGGAAATAGGCGCAACTGTACTGCTTGTCGGCGTCGAGAAAGAGATCGTAGAGTTCGCCCGACAGATCATAATGGTGCGCAACGCGTGCGCGCGCGCGTCTTGCCGGGTTATATTGACGGGTCACGCGCGCCAGATAACGCAATTTCCACAACATGCGATGAAGGGGATGCTTCCACGCATTCGCGCTGTTGAGAATGGCGAGCCGCAGAAATCCGTGAAGATCGTCGCCATCGATCGTGAAGGTGCCGTCCATGTAGCCTTCTCCGATCCCCAGATCCGGGTTCAGCATGATGCGGCGGGGCAAGCTTGGATCGTTTATCCGGACCGTCACCGGCTGGCCCGTGCCGTCCCCGTAACGGCTGGGTGATCCCGTGGGCGGGTGGACAATCAGGGTTCCCTGCCGCACCGCCTGTCTCAGCAACTGGTCAAGAAATGTCATCCACATCAGGATTTACCCATGCAGCAGCATATCCGGGGTCGGCGCCGTTATTCGAACGGTGCCGCCCGCTGAACGTTCTGTAAAGGCGGGATGTTCCCCGCATCCTGCCGAAAAGTCGCCCGGACTGCGGAACCTGAAAGCAGCCGGATGGTTGAACCCTCGGGTGCCTGCGCCGCGCGGGCCGGAATGTTGGACTGCCCGGAGGGCCCGCAGTGGCGTTTCCTGGATTTCTTGCAGAGCCGTGGTTCGTCCTGTCCTGGTATGGGTTCGGCATGGCCGCGGCGGCCTGGGCGCTTTACGACATGCTGGCCGTCAATACCGCGGTCAATCCGCCGCTCAAGGCCGCTTGGCCGATCATCTTCTTCTTCTTCTCGATCCTGGGCCTGGCGCTTTACTGGCTGACCTGCCGACCGTCGGGCATCGCCGAGATGGACGAGAAGGAAGCAGACGGTCCATCACGATTGTGTAAACAATACGTTCTACAAGACCAACGGCGCGCTGATCCACTGCGTCGGCGGCGACGGGCTGGGGATCATGACCGCCATGATCGTGCTGCGTCTGGTCGGCGTGACCTTCTGGCAGGAATTCTGGTTCGAATATGCCGTGGGCTTCGCGTTCGGCTGGCTGATCTTCCAGCTCTGGGCCTTCCTGCTGCAGGATAACGGTCTTGTCGCGGCGCTGTGGAAGGCATTCCGGGCCGAGTTCTTTTCCATGGCCTCGGTCATGATCGGCATGGGGGTGGTGATGTCGCAGGTCACGCCGCGGGTCGTTGGCGAGCAGCCGCCGCCCGAGACCTACGCCTTCTGGGGTTTTGCCAGCTTCGGTCTGCTGGCGGGCGCGCTGCTGACGGTGCCGGTAAACTACGTCCTCATCAGGGTTGGATGGAAACATGGGATGTCGTGAAACCCTTCGCGCCGGTCTCGCAGCCGGGCTTCTTCTTGCCGCCGCGCCGGCGCAGGCTCAGCAGGAGGCCGCGCCGCCGACCCGAGAGGTCGCGCTGCGCGACGGTGCCGCGACACAGTTGCAGACGGCCGTCGAAGACCTCGATACCGGCCGTCGGGCGCAGGCCGTTCCGGCGCTGGACGAAGCCTATCGTGTGCTTGAGGTTGCCAGCCAAGGCGCCGGCGGGACCGGCCCCTTTGCAGAGGCCGAGGCATCGGTCGCCAAAGCGCGCCGTCAGTTGCAGAACGGCCGCCCCGAAGACGCCGCGTCGCGCCTGCGCGATACCGCCGCCGCGCTGGCTGCCTCCCGGCCGTCGCCCCTGTCGCAGATGCCCGGGCAGCAGGACTACCGCGGCGCGATCCTCATCAATTCCGAAGGCCGGATGCTTGGCGAATTGCGCGGCACGGATTCGGCGGGGGCCGTTGTGGCGATGATCGGCGACTGGCAGGATACGCTGGGATTTCTCGACCTTGGGGGGCGTGCGGCCGATCTGCCGCAGGACCGGCTGGTGTTCGGAGAACCGAACGCATTGGGGACCGTCATGGTCGTGCTGGCGGATCCGGCCGAGCAGGACGGAGTGATCGAACGCTGGGGGCGATAGACTTTCGCGGTTCGGGCCGAAGCGGTCCGAAGCCCGTATCTTGGCAACATCGCCACCAAACAGCCGTTTTGCCGGATCCCTGAATCCGGGGCTTACGGCGGGCGCGGCGATGTGGCCGCCGGCCATCCGGGCAGTCGCGCGGTCCGGGCGTCCGGATCTGCGGGAATATCGCCATCCCGCACCATGATTCCCGATGCGAATATCACAGACTCCGAATTGAGAAACGCGCTTTGACCCGTAAGTAAAAAAATCGCGAAAATTCTTGCTTAAGGCGAGTTTTTGGCTAACACTATGACATGACTTGCTAAAATCGATTCCTGGACAACGCGGCCCTCACCGATCAAAAGGATTGACCAGCCATGACAATTTCGTCCGTCTCGGCCGCCAGAAAGATGGGCGGAAGCAGCGTCGATCATATCCATGACCAGATGGATTCCGATCCGCATTATCCGTTCAATCTGGTCAGCAGCTGGCTTCCCCATCCGTCCAGCAATTCGATGCGGCTGTTTCTGGATCAGGTGCTGAATACCGAACCGACCGAATATCAGCCCAGCGTGCAGGCCATGGACGACCTGCTCAGCGACAATCCGGTCCTCACCTATCTGATCGAAGATGCCTGCAAGCAGAACGGCAATATCCACGTGTCCGACCTGGCGGCGGCCGAAGCTGTCAATTTCCCGCGTATTGCCAGCAAGGATGAGCTTTTGCAGGCGTTCAACACCCTGCTGACCCAGACACCGCAATTCATCGACAACGAACTGGTCGGATTGCCGTTTTCCGCGCTTGTCGTGGGAATCGACCCGACCCAGAGCGGTATGACCCTGTTCCGCCTGCCGATGTTCAACGAAAAGATGTCGGATATCCTGAACGAATGGAACACATATCTGGGCAGTTCAGCCTCGAACTGGGTGTTCGGCACCGAAGGCGAACAATGGCTGTCATCGGCTGCGAAGAAATCCTATCAGTTCGAGGTATGGCAGAAGGACAGCGAAACCCTGCCCTATTGGACCAGCTGGAATTCCTTTTTTACCCGCCAGTTCAAGGACAAGGACGCCTCGCGTCCGGTCGCCGCCGCTGACAGCAACCGGATCGTCGTCAGCGCCAATGATGGCTCTCTGTTCCGATGGGACGAGAACATCGCAGCCCAGGATGTATTCTGGTTCAAGGACATGCTGTATTCGCTGTCCGACATCCTGTCGTCCGAGCTTCCCGATCAGCAAAAGATCATTGACGATCACAAGCTGATCGATCTTTTTACCGACGGGTCCATCTTTCAGACCTATCTGAACCCCTACAATTTTCATCGCTGGTGGTGCCCGGTGAACGGACAGGTCCTGTTTGATCCGCTGGCCGTTCCGGGATATTTCTTCAACAAGCTGGTGATCCCTGATTTCGCCGGCGCCACGACCGCTTCGCTGCCCTATCTGGCGCAGGTGAATGCCCGCGGAATCATGGTCATCAAGACCCCCGATTATGGCTATGTCTGCTGCATTCCGTTGGGAATGAGCGAGGTATCATCGATCGTGTTCGATGCGGCAATGACCGGGAATCCGCAGGTCAGCAAGGGCCAGGAAATGGGCAAATTCGAATATGGCGGATCTTCCTTTGCGCTGATCTTCCAGAAGATACCGGGCAAGCGGCTGATCTTTCAGAATGCCGCAGGAGACGTCTACCAGAAGCAGCCCGTCCTGCCCAAGGGCAGCGCCAGCACCGGCGGGAACATCACCCTGATCGGGTCGCAGATCGGGCAATGGCAGGATGTCGTCCATGATATCGCTGCCGATCTGCCATGGCAGAGCATCGGCTATGTCAATGAAGGCGACGCCTATGCGCTGAAATATGTCGGCAATCTGTGGACGGCAAATCCCGGTATCGACGATGGCAACCTTTATGACGCGAACGGGTCCAGCCTCACCGCGACCCAGCCTGCCTATGCGATGGTCGGGGCGCCGGAGGGTGCGCTGATCGGGCGGATCGGGACCAATCCGCCGTTCCTCGTCGGCGATGGCGCGATCACGCCCAAGGGTCAAACCGGTCTGCTGCAACTGGTCATCAACGACGACCTTGCCGGTAAATATGGCGCGGGACTGACCGACAACGAAGGCCAGGTCTCGGTCGCGGTCACTCCGGCCGGATAACGCCGCCCGTTGCCGTCCGACAACAAAGGCAAGCTCGCCCTGTCGATGGCCTGCGCTGGATCCGGCGCAACATCCTGAAGGCCGACCCGGCGGTGCAAGACTGCAGATTGTATCCGCAATCTGCGCAGAATGAACTGCACGTCTTCAAAGAAGGTTTCGCCGGCGGCAATATCCCGATGCTCGCGCAAGCGACGCTTCAGCAAACGAAGGCGGATCGCCCAGGACCGACCTCACTGCTGTCGGCTTGGGCGATGGACGGGTCGTGCCCTTGATCCGGGAAGTCGGTCTTGAGGTCCATCACTCTTTCTTGAAAGCCTTCAGCACGCTTCGAGTCGCCGTCACCAGCGGATCATGAATGTCCCTGAGGATCTGCACACGGTCGAAGCGATCGGGATCCTGCATGACTGCCTGTCGCAATGCCTGCCCAAAGGCCATGCGCAGTTCCGTTCCGATGTTGAACTTGCAGACCTTTGAGCCGCGGGCCAGTGCCCGCCGCTGCGTCACCGGCACGCCGGAGCCGCCGTGAATGACCAGCGGCACATCTGTCCTGGCCTCGATCGCGCGGATCCGGGCTTCGTCGAGACCGCCCTCCTTGTTTCGCTGCAGGTGAACGTTGCCGACGGAAATGGCCATGGCATCGACGTTGGTCGCCCGTGCGAATTCCGCCGCCTCGGTCGGATCCGTGCCGGCAGAGGCGTCGCCGTCAGCATATCCGACAAAACCGATTTCGCCCTCGCAGGACACGCCCGCCGCGTGGGCCATCTCGACGATGGTCGCGGTCTCATCGATGTTTCTGGCAAGCGGCATGCGCGAGCCGTCGTACATGACCGAAGTGAACCCCGCATCGATGGCCATGCGGCATTCGTCGCTGCTGTAGCCGTGATCGAGATGCGCAACCACCGGGATGGAGGCATGTTCGGCCAGGTGCCGGAACATGGCGCCCAGCACGGGCAGCGGCGTATGCTCGCGGCAGGACGGACCGGCCTGCAGGATCACCGGCACCCCCTCGGCCTCGGCAGCGGCCACATAGGCGCGCATGTCCTCCCAGCCGAGGGTGACAAGCCCGGCCACGGCGTATCCGTCCCGCAGCGCGGGCTGCAGCACCTGCGAAAGTGTCGCCAGAGTCATTTGAACTTGGCCACCATGTCCATGATCCCCGGTATCGTGTGCAATTGTTCGGCATGGGTCGGCTGGAAATACTGTTTCAGGCTTCGCTGGCTCAGCCCGCCGAGGATGGTGAAATAATACATCTCGTAGCCCGGCAGCACGGCGCAGGGGTGATAGCCCTTGTCGATCAGGATCGTCGAGCCGTTCATGATGTGATAGGCATCGCCCGGCACGTTGTCCTCGCGCTGAAGCATCTGCATGCCCGAGCCGTAATCGGGCCGGAAGCGGAAATTGTAGGTCTCGTCGTGCCGGGTCTCGACGATTTTCCCGTCCTCGTCCACGCGATCGGAATCGTGCTTGTGGCTGGGAAAGCCCGACCAGCCGCCTTGCCCGACGGTATACAGTTCCGATACCAGAAGGCGGCCCACCCTGCCGTGCTGCCTGGAGCCGAGGATGTGCTTGATCTTGCGGTGGGTCTTGGTCTCGTCCGAGCCGTATTGCACGAGGTCGAGTTCGGCCTCGCGAACATCAAACGGCTCGAGCACCCTGTCGAACTTCGCCCCGGCGATGAATATTTCGGCCGTGTCGCTGACGCAGGTCAGCCGGGTCCGCGCGCCGACCGGAACATAGACGCCCTCGGGCTCGCCGTCCCAGACATCGACGCCGCGACGGCCAAGCCGCTCGAATATCGCGCCCTCGACATCCAGATCGACCGTGCCGGTCGCGGGCACGACGCAGGTCTCGTAGCCCGGAACGGCATAGTCGAAACCTTCACCCTTTTTCAGCTTGACGATGTTGAAGTAGTTCAGCGGCACGAGGTCGTGGTCGACATCGACGATCGGGGTGTTGGCATTGTCATGGGGGGCGATATGCATCTGCCTCTCCTTTCAGGTGTTGCTGGGGCCGGGATGCGCGGCGAGAAAATCGTCAAGCTCGGCCGCGGTGGGCATGGCAGGGGCACAGCCGGGTCGGCTGACCACGATCGAGGCGCAGGCCGAGCCGCGCAGGACAGCCTCCTCGAGCGGTCGCCCCCCGGCAAGTGCGGCCAGCAGTCCCGCGAGGAAGCTGTCCCCCGCGCCGTTGGGCTTGACAGCTGTGACGGGGTAGATTCCGGAACGGATCTCTCTGCCCTCGGCGAAGGTGATCGCGCCCTTGTGGCCCATCTTGTAGATCACCGTCTTGCCCGCCGCAGCGAATTCGCGGGCCTTGTCCAGTCCCTTGTCCAGTCCGCCGGCCATGAAGCCGAATTCCTCGTCATTGCCGACGATCAGGTCGCTTTCCTCGCCTGCACGGATCAGCACCATCGAGGCGACCTGCGGCGAAGGCCAGCTATAGGCGCGGTAGTCGATATCGAAGATCACCGGCAGGCCCGCCTCGCGGGCTTTCTCGAAGGCCCGGAAGGTCGAGGACCGCGAGGGCTCGGCCGCGAAGACGGTGCCTGCGGTGACAAGCGCGCCGAAGGCGGCGTAGTCGACCCGGTCCACGTCTGCTTCCGTGACCTGAAAATCGACCGCGTTGTTGCGGTAGATGCAAAGCTGGAAATCCTCCATCGTGCTTTCGTACACGGCAAGAGAAACGCGATGCTCGCCGCCCAGAACCTTCACATACCGGGTGTCAACGCCGTAGCCGCGCAGCTTGTTTGTGCAGAAGCGGCCCACGGTGTCGTCGCTGACCGAGGTGACCAGCGCCGATTGCATTCCCAGCTTGCAAAGTCCCGCGCAGATATTGGCCGATGAGCCGCCAAGATCGGCACGGAAGGTTTCGGCATGCTCGGCCTTGGTGCCGGGTGGCTCGGCGAACATGTCCATGCCGGCGCGTCCCAGCACGACGAAGCGGCCTTTGCGAATACCGTCGATCAGACGGTCCATCACACGCCCCGCCGCTGCTTGGCGCGGGTGGTTTCCCATTCTTCATGGGCGGCACGGACCTTCTCGCTGTCGCTGACATGCGGGGTGCCGACCTCCCACCAGGCGTGACCTTCGGTGGTCCACCCCTCGTAGGGGTCCACTTCCATGACGATCACGCAGGTCTTGTCCGATGCCTTGGCGCGCTTGAAGGCCTCGGCCAGCTCGGTGGGGTTGGCGACCTTCTGGGCGGCGGCGCCCATCGAGGCCGCATGGGCCGCAAAGTCCACGCCGAAGGGCTGCGGGATTGTCGGGCAATGTTCCAGAAGATTGTTGAAGCTTTCGTTCCCGGTATTGTTCTGCAGCTTGTTGATGACCGCGAAGCCGCCGTTGTCGAGCACCAGCACGATCAGTTTCTTCTGGCTGAGCACCGAGGAATAGATGTCGGAATTCAGCAACAGGTATGACCCATCGCCGCAGAAGGTGATGGTGTCGCGGTCTGGTTCCTGCTCGGCCTGGGCGATGCGCGCACCCCAGGCGCCCGCGATTTCGTAACCCATGCAGGAAAAACCGAACTCGACATCCACCGTGCCGGTCTCGAGGGTGCGCCAGTTCGCGGTCACTTCGGCCGGCAGCCCGCCGGCGGCGGCCACCACCCGGTCTCGCGGATCGCAATGGGCATTCACGACGCCGATGGCCTGGGCATAGGAGTTGGGCCGGTTGCCGGGTTTGACGTTCTCGGCAACGTAGGCGTCCCATTTTTTCCGTTCGTCCTGCGCGAAGCGCACCCAGCCTTCGGGGGCGGTGTAATCGAGTGTCTCGGCAAGGGCGTCGAGCGCCAGCCTGGCATCGCCGACCACCGGCAGGGACATGTGCTTGCTTGCGTCGTGGCGGGCGGCGTTGACCGAAACGATCTTCGCGTCCTTGGCAAAGGCGGTCCAGGAGGCGGTTGTAAAGTCCTGAAGCCGCGTGCCGACGGCAAGGATCACGTCCGCTGCCTCGGCCACCGCGTTGGCGCTGGTCGATCCGGTCACGCCGATCGGTCCGATATTGAGCGGATGCGCGGCCACCAGATTGGCGCGCCCGGCGATGGTCTCGACCACGGGGATCCGGTGCGCCTGGGCAAACGCGGTCAGTTCGGCCACGGCGCGGGAATATTGCACCCCGCCACCGGCGATGATCATCGGCCGTTCGGCCCCCTTCAGCGCCGCGACGGCATCGGCGATTTCGGCGACGTCGGGTGCCTGGCGGCGGATTCGGTGCACCTTCCTGTCGAAGAACCTGGCCGGATAATCATAGGTCCAGCCCTGCACGTCCTGCGGCAATCCGATAAAGGCCGGTCCGCAATCGGCGGGATCCAGCATGGTCGCAAGGGCCGCGGGCAGCGACTGGATGACCTGCGCGGGATGGCAGATGCGGTCCCAGTAGCGGCTGACCGACTTGAAGGCGTCGTTTACCCCGAAGGTCGGGTCGTTGAAATTCTCCATCTGCTGAAGCACCGGATCGGGCAGGCGGGTGATGAAGGTATCCCCGCAGAGCATCAGGATCGGCAGCCGGTTGGCATGGGCAAGCCCTGCCGCGGTCAAGAGGTTGGCCGTGCCCGGCCCGGCCGAGGCGGTGCAGAACATGAAGCGTTGGCGAAGCCATTGCTTGGCATAACCCGCGGCGGCAAAGCCCATCCCCTGTTCGTTCTGTCCGCGATACAGCGGCAACTGGTCATGGACGCGGTTCAGGGCTTCGCCCAGGCAGGTGACGTTTCCATGCCCGAAGATGCCGAAGCCGCCGCCGCAGACGCGCATTTCCCGTCCGTCGATCTCGATGAACTGGTTGGACAGCCAGCGGATGATCGCCTGGGCCGTGGTCAGCCGGATGGTGTCGTTGGACGCGGTCATCTCTGCGCGAACCCCCGTTGAATATTTCCGATCGCTGGCGAATGCAGCTTGCGAGTTGTCGATTCTCACGATACGTTTTTTGCAACCGGTTGCAATCAAAATCTGGCAGGAGGACAGCTTGACCCAAATCGGCATCGGCATTCTGGGCGGCGGGTATATGGGCAAGGCACATGCCGTGGCCATGTCCGCGGTCGGCGCGATCTTCGACACGACCCTGCGGCCCCGGCTCGAAATGGTCTGTGCCTCGTCCCCCGACAGCGCGGAACGCTATCGCGCCGCCTACGGCTTTGCCCGCGCCACTTCGGATTGGAAGGCCCTGGTCGACGATCCCGGCGTCGAAGCCATCGTCATCGCCACGCCGCAAGAGACGCATCGAATGATTTCCGAGGCGGCTTTCGCGCAGGGCAAAGCGGTCTTCTGCGAAAAACCCATGGGTGCCTCGCTCGAGGACAGCGCCGCCATGGTCGCCGCGGCCGAGAATGCGGGCGTCGTGAACATGGTCGGCTTCAACTATATCCGCACCCCCGCCAGTCAGTTCGCCCGTCACCTCGTCGCCGCCGGAGAGATCGGAGAAATCACCTGGTTCCGGGGCGAACATACCGAGGATTTCCTGGCCGACCCCAAGGCCCCGGCCACCTGGCGGACCAGCGGCATGGCCAATGGCACGATGGGCGATCTTGCCCCGCATATGGTCAACGGCGCCCTGGCGCTGATGGGGCCGATCATCTCGGTGGCGGGCAGCTACGAGACCGTTCACAAGACGCGCCCCGGCGGCGAGGTCAGCAACGACGATCACGCCCAGATGATGTGCCGGTTCGAGAACGGCGCGATGGGGCAGATGTATTTCTCGCGCATCGCGACCGGCCGCAAGATGGGTTTCGCCTATGAAATCAGCGGCACCAGGGGCGCGATCCGGTTCGACCAGGAAGACCAGAATGCGATCTGGCTCTACCGGATGGAGGGCCCCGAGGCAGAGCGCGGCTTCACCAGGATCCTGACCGGTCCGGCGCATCCCGACTACGCGCCATTCTGCCAGGGGCCGGGCCATGGCACCGGCTACCAGGACCAGATCATCATCGAGGCCAGGGATTTCCTGCATGCGATCGAGACCGGTCAGCCGCATTGGCCCTGCTTTCGCGACGGGCATGAGGTCAATCGGGTCATCGCCGCGATGCGCGCCTCGGCCGACGCCGGGACCTGGACCGACATCAAAGATTTCTGATCACCGGAGAACGCAGGCATGACCATCAGAATCGGCAACGCGCCCTGCTCGTGGGGGGTGGAATTCGCAGAGGATCCCCGGAACCCGGCATGGCGGACCGTTCTCGCAGAATGCGCTGCGGCGGGTTACAAGGGGATCGAACTCGGCCCCGTGGGCTTCATGCCAGAGGATCCCGGGATCCTGTCGGACGCATTGGAGGAACACGGGCTCGAGCTGATCGGCGGCGTCGTCTTCCGCCCCTATCATGACCCCGAAGCCTGGAAGGACGTGCTTGACGCCACCCACCGCACTGCGCGCGCGCTCAGGGCCCATGGGGCCCAGCATCTGGTGCTGATCGATTCCATCTCGCCGCGCCGCGCGCCCACCGCCGGCCGTGCCGGCGAGGCCGAACAGATGGACCGCGCCGAATGGATCGCCTTCCGCGACCGAATCGCCGAAAGCGCGCGGATCGGGGCCGAGGAATACGGCCTGACGGTGGGTATTCATGCCCATGCCGCGGGTTTCCTGGACTTCGAGCCGGAACTGGAACGCCTGCTGGACGAGGTCGATGAGACGATCCTCGGGATCTGCTTCGACACCGGGCACCATTCCTATGCCGGCTTCGACCCCGTGGCCTTCATGAAAAAGCATATCGGCCGAATTTCCTACATGCACTTCAAGGATATCGACCCGAGGGTAAAGGCCGAGGCGATCCGGAACCGCACCGGGTTCTATGATGCCTGCGGACAGGGCATCTTCTGCAACCTCGGTGAGGGTGACGTGGACTTTCCGGCCGTTCGCCAGGTCCTGCTGGACGCCGGCTTCGAGGGCTGGTGCACGGTCGAGCAGGACTGCGATCCCACCCTCGATGTCTCGCCGATCAAGGATGCCGGGGCGAACCGCGAATATCTCGAATCCATCGGCTTCAAGTAAGGGGAACAGGCCATGACCAAGCTGAAATGGGGCATGATCGGCGGCGGAGAAGGCAGTCAGATCGGCCCGGCCCACCGGCTGGGCGCGCTGGCCGATGGCCGTTTCGAATTCGCCGCCGGCGCGCTTGACCACCGACCCGAGGCCGGACGCGCCTATGCGCGGCGGCTGGGAATCGCGGCCGACCGCGCCTATGGCGACTGGCAGGAGATGCTGTCAGCCGAAAAAGGCCGTGCCGACCGCATCGATCTTGTGACCATCGCCACCCCGAATGCCACGCATTTCGAGATCACCAAAGGTTTTCTCGAAGCCGGGTTCAACGTGCTTTGCGAAAAGCCGATGACCATGACCGTCGAGGAGGGTGAGGAAATCGTCCGCGTGGCCAGGAAATCCGGCCGGATCTGCGCAGTCAACTATTGCTATTCGGCCTATCCGATGATCCGCCAGGCCCGCGCCATGGTCCGGGCGGGAGAGATCGGCAAGGTTCGCCTGGTGATCACCAATTTCAGCCACGGCCATCACGGCGACGCCAAGGATGCCGACAACCCCCGGATCCGCTGGCGCTATGATCCGAAGATGGCAGGGGTTTCCGGCCAGTTCGCCGATTGCGGCATCCATGCCCTGCATATGGCCGGTTTCCTGTGCGACGACGAGGTGGAACGGCTCTCGGCCGATTTCGCCTCCACCATCCCGGGCCGCGCGCTGGAGGATGATGCGATGGTCAATTTTCGGATGGAGAGCGGCATTGTCGGCCGGCTCTGGACCTCGTCCGTGGCCATCGGGCGGCAGCACGGTTTCGACGTCCAGGTCTTTGGCGAGACGGGCGGGCTTCGATGGGCGTCCGAGCAGCCGAACCAGTTGATCTACACGCCCTTGGGTGGCCGCACGCAGATCATCGAGAAGGGCGAAAGCGGGCTGCACGAGGAAGCACGGCGCCTGTCTCGCGTGGCTGTCGCCCACCCCGAGGGCTTCCCCCTCGCCGTGGCCAATATCTATTGCGACCTGGCCGATGCCATCGCCGGAGAGCCCCGCGACGGGTTGCCCGACGCGGCGGCGGGTGTGCGCTCGATGGCGGCGGTCCATGCGGCCGTGACCTCGGCAAGAGCCAGCGGCGCCTGGACGGAGGCCCGGCCGCCGATGTTCCGCTGAGCGCGCCGATCGGTCAGGCAGGGGCGCGCAGGGTGCCCCGCTCGACCACCGGGCAGGAATAGATCCGCGCCTCCGGATGGCGATCGGGGTCTTTCAGCAATGCCAGCATCAGTTCGATCGACGAGGTGACGATCTGCTCGATCGGTTGATGGATCGTGGTCAGGTTGATGTTCTCCCATCGGGCCATTTCCATGTCGTTCAAGCCGATGATCCCGATATCCGCAGGGCACGAATAGCCGCTGTCGGCGATGGCCGAGAGCGCGCCGATGGACAGGACGTCATCGCCGCAGAAATAGGCCTGGGCCGGCCCGGCCTTCAGCAGGCGCAACATCTCCTGACGTCCGGCGTCGAAGGAATAGGCGAGGGCGAAGGAATGGCTGACCCGGATTTTCGGATGCGCCGCCAGTTCGGACATGAACCCGGCAAACCGGTCCTGGGTCGAGGTCGCGATCTCGGGTCCGCCAAGAAAGGCGATGTCGCGATAGTCGCGCTCGACCAGGGTGCGCGCGGCCAATCGGCCCGCTTCGCGGTTGTCGATCCCGACAACATGGACCTTCGGCGAGGAGGAATATCGGCCAAAGGCATGCACAACCGGCACGCCGGCATCCCGGAAGGCCATGGCGAAATCCGAAGGCAGAGTGGATGAGGCGACGACCACGCCATCGACGGAATACTGCCGCAGCATGCGAACCGAATTTTCCGGATCCGTTTCGTTCGACAGGTTCACGAGCAAGGGGCGCAATCCCCGGTCTTGCAGGCCGCGGGTAAAAAGGTCGAAGACCTGCAGAAAGATCGGATTGAGGAAGTTGTTGGAAACCAGGCCGATCAGCTTGGTCCGGCCCGTGGTCAGCGAGGAAGCCAGTGCATTGGGACTGTAGCCAAGCTCTCTTGCGGCCTTTTCCACCTTGCGGCGCATTGTCGTGGAAACCGATGCGCCATCCGTGAAGGTGCGCGAAACCGCAGAGCGCGAGACACCCGCCCTTTCAGCGACATCCTTCAGAGTCACCGGCATCCCGTGATCGCCTCCGCAAAAATGGTGAACGGCGGACTCATACATGCGTTTGCCCGACGGTGACATGAATAAAACTGCCAGCCAGTATTTGCAACCGGTTGCAATTCGCGTCAATCTATGTTTACTTCTATCTCGGAATGTTGGGGCTCCGCCCTGAAGGTCGGGACAGCCGGGAGATGGGGATGGAATCCGGACTTGCGAAGCTTCTTGCGTCACAGCCGATCGTGAGGCCGGGCTTGCGCGCGACCGGACAAGTCCGGCGCCCGGCCTGCCGGTTTCTTCATCCCGAACCGGATCTGACCGTCATGGCGGGACAGCTCCAACCGGAATTCGACAGAACATGGTGTCCTTTGCCATCAATGCCATGACGGTTCCAAACATCGGCTGAACATGTCGGTCGCTGCCGCGACCGCCTGGAACCCGCTTTGCCACAAAAAGCGGCATGATCCGGCATTGATCAAGGTGAGCCGGACACCAATGGAGGAGGAAAGATGAAGAAAACGATCATTGCAGGGGGGCTGGTGTCGCTCCTTTCGACGGCGGCGATGGCCGAATCGATCGGGGTATCGATGTCATCGTTCGACGACAATTTCCTGACCGTGCTCAGAAACGGCATGATGGAATACGCCGGCAGCCTCGAGGATGTCGATATACAGGTCGAGGACGCGCTGAACGATGTCGGCAAGCAGCTTGACCAGATCAACAATTTCATCGCCTCGGGCGTCGACGCGATCATCGTGAATCCGGTCGATACCTCGGCCACGCAGGCCATGTCGGACGCCGCCAATACGGCGGGTGTGCCGCTTGTCTATGTCAACCGGGAACCGATCAATGTCGATTCGATGCCGGACAACCAGGCCTTCGTCGGCTCGGACGAGCGCGAATCGGGGTCGCTGCAAACGGTCGCGATCTGCGATATGCTGGGCGCCGCCGGCAAGGATCCGGCCGAGATCTATATCCTCATGGGCGAATTGTCGAACCAGGCCGCCGTGGTTCGGACGCAGGACATCAGCGACGTGATCGAAGGCGGCGAATGCGCGGTCGAGATAGACGTCATCGACAGGCAGACGGCGAACTGGCAGCGCGACGAGGCGCAGGACATGATGACGAACTGGCTGTCAACCGGCCAGCCATTCGACGCCGTCATCGCCAACAACGACGAAATGGCCATCGGCGCGATCCAGGCGATGAAGGCTTCGGGCATCGCGATGGAGGATGTGGTCGTGGGTGGCATCGACGCGACTCGCGATGCGCTCCTTGCGATGGCGGCGGGCGAACTTGACGTGACCGTGTTTCAGGACGCCGCCGGGCAGGGCGCGGGTTCGATCGATGCCGCGCTGGCGCTGGCGCGTGGCGAGGAAGTCGATCGCAAGGTCTACATCCCGTTCCAGCTCGTGACGCCCGAGAACATGTCCGACTTCACCACCCAGAACTGAGCGTTTCACGCTCGAAAGGCCCCGAGGCGGCGCAATTCCGCGCCGTCTCCCGACCTCCGGCCAGTGAGGCCGGGCAAGGAGGAGAACCCGAGATGGCGGAATCACCACATGGGGTCGGCGGACTTGCCTTTGACGCATCGAAACGCGGTCTGCCGCCCGAGGCCGGCGTCGCCATCGGCCTGGCATTGATCGTCCTCGCGTTCGAAGTGCTGGGCCGGTTCCTGATGAATGACAGCTTTCTGTTCAACACGCGGGACAACATCGACGGTCTGTTCAACACCGCGCGGTTGCAGATCATCATCCTTCAGGTCTCGATCATCGGAATCATCGCGCTCGGCGTGACGCAGGTGATCATCACCGGCGGGATCGACCTGTCGTCAGGCTCTGTCGTCGGTGCAACGGCAATGATCGCCATGAGCTTTGCCCAGGTCGGCCAGATCAACGGCATCGAGAATAGCCGCGCGGTCTTTTTCGAGCAGGGCTGGGTCGACCTGCCGCTGATCGTGCCCATGATCGTGGCGCTGGCCTGCGGTCTGGTCGCGGGGCTGATCAACGGCCTGCTTGTCGCCTATACGGGTATCCCGCCCTTCATCGCGACGCTTGGCATGATGGTGTCGGCCCGCGGCGTCGCGAAGTGGTGGACCGCGGGCCAGCCCGTATCCTTCCCGACGGAAAGCTACACGGCGATCGGATCGGGCATGATGCCGGTCTTCATCTTCATGTTCCTCGCGATCCTGTTTCACCTGATCCTGAAATACACCGTCTATGGCAAGCACACCTATGCCATCGGCTCGAACGAGGCGGCCGCGCGGATGTCCGGCATCAAGGTCGCGCGACACAAGGTTCTGGTCTATTCCATCGCCGGTCTGCTGGCGGGCATCGCCGCGCTGGTGCTCAGTTCCAAGAACCTGACCGCCCAGGCCGGCATGGGCCTGATGTATGAACTCGATGCCATCGCGATGGCCGTGATCGGGGGAATCTCGCTTCAGGGTGGCCGCGGGACGATCCTCGGCACCGTGCTGGGCGCGCTGATCTTCGGGGTGATCATCTCGGGTTTCACCTTCCTGCGCCTCGACGCCTACTACCAGGAGATGGTCAAGGGCGCGATCATCGTGGGTGCCGTCGTTCTGGACCAGTGGCGCCAGAAACGCGCCGCGGCAAAGGCTTGAGGGAGAACATCATGGCCAGCGATATCCAGACCAACATCTCGGGCGCCGAGGCGCCGCATCCGCGGGTCGAACCGGCCGAGGTCATCCTGCGAACCGAGGGGCTGACCAAGCATTATGGCGGCGTTCACGCGCTGGTGGATTGCAACTTCGAGATCCGCAAGGGCGAGCACGTGGCGATCATGGGCGACAACGGGGCCGGCAAGTCGACCTTCGTGCGCCAGATCACCGCGGTCGAACAGAAGACCGCCGGCAGGATCTGGTTCAATGGCGATTATGTCGAGTTCGACGGGCCGCTGGCGGCGCGCGAGGCCGGCATCGAGACGGTGTTCCAGAACCTTGCGCTGGCCGATCATCTGGATGTGCCCGACAACCTGTTCCTGGGTCGCGAATTGCGCAAGTTCAATCTTGGGCCGTTCTCGATCCTCGATTACAAGGGAATGCGAAAGGCCACGCTGGCGGGACTGGAGAAGACCGGCGTGAAGATCCCCAACATCCGCAACACGATCCAGCACATGTCGGGCGGCCAGCGCCAATGCGTCGCCATCGCCCGCACCGCCACCTTCCATTCCAAGCTGACCATCATGGACGAACCGACCGCCGCGCTTGGGGTTCAGGAAACCGTTCAGGTCGAAAACATCATCCGCACGCTGAAGGAACAGGGCGAGCCACTGATCCTGATCAGCCACAACATGCGGCAGGTGATGGACCTCTGCGACCGAATCGTGGTCTGGCGCCGCGGCCGCATCTGCGCCAACCTGCGCAAGCAGGACACCAGTGGCGAGGATGTCGTCGCCTACATCACCGGCGCCAAGACCCAGCCGGAATACGCCGAAACCGCCTGAGATTTTCCGCAAGGGATTCGTCGCGGATCCTTCCAATCAGAAACCGGCGCACAGACTGCGCCCGCCAAAGGGATTCATCATGGTTCTCAGGCTCGCCATCCTCGGTGCTGGCCGCATCGGCAAGACCCACGCGCAAGCGGTCGCGGCCACCAATGGCGCACAATGCGTCGCGGTCGCCGATCCGGTCGCCGATGCGGCCCAGGCGCTCGCCGGCAAATACGGCGCCAGCGTCCGGACCATCGACGAGATCGAAACCGCGCAGGACGTCGATGCCGTCATTATCTGTACGCCCACCGACACCCACGCCGACCTGATCGATCGGTTCGCCCGGGCCCGCAAGGCCGTATTCTGCGAAAAGCCGGTGGACCTGTCGGTGGCGCGCGTCCAGCAATGCCTTGCCGTCGTCGAGGAGACGGGGACGACGCTGATGGTCGGCTTCAATCGCCGCTACGACCCCGACTTCCTGGCGCTGAAGTCCGCAATCGACGCCGGCCATATCGGCAACGTGGAGATGGTGACGCTGACCTCGCGCGATCCGGGGCCGCCGCCTTATGACTATATCGAACGCTCGGGCGGCATATTCAAGGACATGACCATCCACGACTTCGACGTCGCCCGCTGGCTGCTTGGAGAAGAGGTGGAATCGGTGCAGGCCGCGGCTTCGGTGCTTGTCGACCGCGAGATCGGGCGCCTGGGCGACCATGACAGCGTCAGCGTCATCCTGCGGACGGCCGGCGGTCGGCAATGCACGATCACGAACTCGCGCCGCGCCACCTATGGCTACGACCAGCGAATCGAAGTGCTGGGCTCTGAAGGGGCGCTTGCGGTCGAGAACATCCACCAATCCCGGACCACGCTGGCCAATGCCGGCGGATTCACGCGCCCCCCGCTTCTCGACTTTTTCATGACGCGCTACAGCGCGGCCTACGCGGCCGAGATCGCCACCTTCGTGCAGGTGATAGAGAGCGGCGGCTTGCCGCCAACGACCGGCCATGATGGCCTGATGGCACTCGTCCTCGCCGAGGCGGCAGCCCGCTCGGTCGCCGAAAAGCGGCTGGTCTCGATTTCGGAGGTGCTGCCTTGAGCAAATCGTTCGAATTCGTCACCGGCCAATGCGCGATCGGGCCTCCAAGGTGCAAGCCGGCGGGCGGTGCCTGGCGAAACCCGCGTCCAGTCCGATAATGTCGATCCTGCGGCACACGCAGCAGTATCGCGCAGATTGGTCCTTGCGCCGAGCCCTTGAAAGCAGGTGCATGGAAAAGACGATGGTGAGGCATCGCATGCAGCGTCGCCCCGGCCGGATCTGTCCCTGTGAAATCAGACGACCTTGACGGTCAGCGTTCCGACGCCTTCGATCGCGGCTTCCAGCACGTCACCCTTCGCGATGGCGTTCACACCCGACGGCGTTCCGGCCATGATGACGTCGCCGGCCGCCAGCTCGAAATATTCTGAAAGATACGAGATCATCTCGGGCACCTTCCAGATCATCTGGTTCAGGTCTCCCTCCTGCCGCAGCTCGCCGTTGACCTTCAGCTCGATCCGTCCCTGATCGGGATGGCCGACCTCGGAGACAGGCCGCAGCGGACCGACCGGGCCAGAGCGTTCGAATGCCTTCCCGATTTCCCACGGGCGACCCAGCTTCTTCGCCTCGCCCTGAAGATCGCGCCGCGTCATGTCAAGGCAAACGCCATAACCCCAGACGTGATCCAGAGCCCGGTCCAGCGGGATGTTCGTGCCGCCGGATTTCAGACCGACAAGCAGTTCTACCTCGTGATGAACATCCGACGAGTGGGGCGGATAGGGAAATTCGCCCGATGGATCCAGGTTGTCGGGGTTCTTCTGGAAGAAGAACGGGGGCTCGCGATCGGGATCATGCCCCATTTCGACCGCATGGGCCGCAAAGTTGCGGCCGATACAGTAAACGCGCCGCACGGGAAAGCTGCCGCCGTCCCCGGCGGGAATGACATGCGCTTGCGGTGTGGGGATGACATGATCCGGCATTGCTGTTCTCCTGAACGCTTGGTGGTCGAAGACCCGATCCGTGATTGATCGCGCGACGTCTTTCACGCCGGCCGAGAAGACGGCGCCTTCGACCGATTATTCGAAGAATTCGCGCATGATTGGCAAGTGGTCGCGAGGGTCGCACGAACAACCATTTTCCAGATTGGTTCCGGCATCCGGCGACCTCAGCCGTCCTCGGGGATATTGCCGGGCAAGACGCGGGAATAGACCGAACGAAGATGACGCCGCATCGCGATGGCGGCAAGTTCGCCCTGACCGGCGATGATGGCGGCGACGATTTCATCGTGTTCGCGGAAGCTGGAATAATCGGTGGCCGGCGCGCGGGTTTCGCGCGGTTGCCCCCAGACGATGGACCGGCGCACCGAGTTCAGCGTCTCGAAGAAATAGAGATACAGCTGGTTCCGGGTGGCCCGCGCGATGGCGTGGTGCAGATGGTTGTCCCATGCCTCGTATGCGCGCCAATCTTCGGCGTTCCTGCATTTTTCGGCACATAGCTTCATCTGTTCGCAGTCGGTTTTGCCGGCGTGCTGTGCGGCCAGCCGGCTCAGTTCCGGCTCGATGTTGAGCCGAACGGTCACCACCTGTTCGGGTTTGATCTGGTCGCGCAGATAGGTCACGTCCTGAAGATTGAGAACGGGTCGCGCGCCGACAAAGGTGCCTCGACCGACATGACGCCAGATACGGCCTTGCGCTTCCAGTTCGGACAAGGATTTGCGCAGTTGGTTCCGCGTCGTGCCCAGGCGCATGCACAGATCGCGTTCCGGCGGGATCCGGTCGTTGTGCCGATACCCGGCATCGTCGATCAGATCCCGAAGCCTCTTTGTCAGATCGGTGGTCATGATCTCTCCCAATTCCCTAATTGGTTGATTGATCGCTTCCGAGAGATATTCAAACATTTCCTCAAGAATGTGGCAGCGAGTCGCAGTTCTGTTCGCTCTGACGCCACATGTTATCACGAGGGAGGGATGCCGAGTGCGGCTGGCAACGATTTCCGTGGGCGAACAAGACGTCTGCGTCGCAATTCTGAAGAACGGCAAAAGGCTGGACATCGCGAAAGCCGCTCGGGGTATTTCCGGATCGGGTGCCGACGCGCTTCGGGCCGGTTCGATGCAGGGCCTCATCGAAGGCGGCGACCAAGCGGTTGCCGCGCTTGGACGTTTGGTGGCCGATGCCGAGGCCGGGAACCATGCTGACGCCCTTGCGCCGGCGAACGCGGCCTTGCTTGCACCGATACCGGCCCCGCGGAAGAACGTCTTTTGCGTCGGACGAAACTACGCGGAACACATCGCCGAGGGCGACCGCGCGCAGAAACAGGATGTGGGCGTGACCCGGCATCCGGTCTTTTTCAGCAAGCCGATCACGTCCATCGTTCCGCCAGGCGGAAACATCCTGGTTTTCCCGGACCTGTCCGAATGCATCGACTACGAGGTCGAGTTGGCCGTCGTGATCGGGACGGCCGGCCGGAACATCGCCAAGGCCGATGCCATGAATCACGTCTTCGGATACACGATCCTCAACGACATCTCTGCACGGGACATCCAGCGTCGCCACGGCGGCCAGTATTTCAAAGGCAAGGGACTGGACGGATCCTGTCCGATCGGCCCCTGGATCGAAACCGCGGACGCCATCGCCGACCCGCACGCGTTATCCATCGGGACCAGGGTCAATGGCGAGCAACGTCAGGATGGCACCACGGCCGACATGATTTTCGATATCCCGACGCTGATTGCGTCGCTGTCGGAAGGAATGACGCTGGAGCCCGGCGACATTATTGCCACCGGCACGCCATCCGGCGTCGGCTATGCCATGGAGCCGCCGCGGTTCCTCAAGGACGGCGACACGGTCGAATGCAGGATTTCGGGAATCGGCACGCTTTGCAACACCGTGCGCGCCGTATAGCGCCCGCCGCCGCAGAGGAGGCGGCGAAAGGCAGAACCATAAACGGGAGGAAAATGACCATGATCAACAGAAGAGCGTTTACCGCCTCACTGCTGGCCGCCGTTCCGGCCACGGGCTTTCTGGGCAAATCGGTGCTGGCACAGACCATGCGCGACATCACCTTCGTTCAGCCCAGCCCGTCCGCCATCAACTCTTTTCCCGTGTTCGTCGCCATCGGCGAAGGGTACTTCGCGCAAGAGGGTTTGAACGTCAACGTGGAAGCGATCAACGGGTCCGGCGCCGTGCTGCAGGCGCTTTCCGCAGGTCAGGCGCAGTTCGGACGCCCCGGTCCCGGTCCGCTGCTGGCGGCGCGGTCCCGTGGTGTGGACGCGGTGCACATCTACAACGTCGCCGCACGCAGCAACTTCGGCATCGCGGTGCAGGACGATTCCGACTTCCAGAGCATCGACCAGCTGCGCGGCAAGGTGATCGGCACCGGCACGGCCGACGGCGCCGAGGTCGGGTTTGCCCGCAACGTCATGTCCGGTGCAGGCATGACCGAGGGTCAGGACTACGACTTCCTCACCGTCGGCGACGGTGGTCCGGCGACAGCGGCCTTCCTGAACGGCGAAATCGACGCCTATTCTTCATCGACCGCCGATACCGCCATCCTCAATCAGCGTGGCATGGCCGTGCGGGATATCACCCCCGAGGAGTTCGGCCGCTTCTTCGGGAACGGCATCGCAACCATGGCCGATACTATCGCCAACGACCGCGCGCTGGTCGAAGCCTGGAGCCGCGCCTTTGCCAAGGGACATGCCTTCGCCCTCGACGATGCGAACCGCGACAAGGTTCTCGGTCATCTGGCGGACGGCAATCCGCAGGAAGGCGAGGACAAGGAATTCCAGTCCGCGCTTTTCGACGCGGTCCGCTCCAAGACGATCCCCCCCGAGGGCAGCCCGCATCTTGGCTGGTATCCGGCCGAGGTCTGGGCCGAATGGCAGGAATCGCTGATCGCGGGCGGCGAGCTGTCCAGCCCGCTTGATGATCTGGACGCCGCCTGGACGAACGAGTTCGCGAAGCTTGGAAGCGAGGCCGCGGGCGGATGAACACAGCCGTTGCACACGACTATTCCGGCGCGCCTCTTGGCGCGCCGGTCTACGAGTTGACAAAGGTCAGCAAGACCTATGCGCGCAACCGTGTGATCGCGCTTGAAGACGTCAGTCTCACCCTGCGCAAGGGCAGCTTTACCTCGATCATCGGGTCCAGCGGTTGCGGCAAGTCGACCTTGCTCAAGATCATGGCCGGGCTGATCCCGCCCACAAGGGGCCGGGTGATCCTGCAGCATCAGCCAGTGACGGGGCCCCGCCGGGACATCGGCATGATGTTCCAGCAGGCCACGCTGTTTCCGTGGAAGACCGCAGTTGAAAACATCGTCCTGCCGATCGAAATTCGCGACGGCAAGGCGGCCGCCAGGAAGGCGATGGACAAGGCCCACGAGCTTCTCGACATCGTGGGCCTCAAGGGTTTCGAGAACGTTTATCCCAACGAGCTGTCCGGCGGCATGGCGCAGCGCGCCTCGATTTGTCGGATGCTTATCACCGAACCGGCAGTCTTGCTGCTGGACGAACCGTTCAGCGCGCTGGACGAGCTGTCGCGCGACATGATGAACATGGAACTTCAGCGGATCTGTCGCGAACAGGACGCCACCGCCTTTCTTGTCACCCATTCCATTCAGGAAGCCGTCATTCTGTCCGACGACATCATCGTGATGAAACCGCGCCCCGGCCGCATCGCCGAGATCGTGACCGTCGATCTTCCCCGGCCCCGGACGCTGGACATGATGACGACGCCGAAGTTCGGCGAGATCGTCGATCACATTCGCGGCATGCTGGACAAGGGAGAGGACATGTGACCGAGTATCAGACCAATCAGCCCTCCGATGCCGAGACGGTGCAGGACACCGTCTGGGTTCAGGAAGTCGCCTTCATCGATTCGGTTCCGCGCTGGATTGCCATGACCTTCGTGTTCGTGACCTTCATCGGCACCTGGCAGTTCGTGACAAGCTTTGGCTTCGTCTCGCCGATCATCCTGCCGACCCCGATGGAAACGCTGAAGGACGTGTTGTTTGTCGGTCAGAATCTTCTGACCGCCGGCTACATGCTGGAGCCGCTCTGGATCACGATGAAGGAGGTTTTCTATGGCTTCGCGCTGGCAATCCTGATCGGGTTTTCCTTTGGCGTGCTGGTGGGCGAAACCGCGTTCGGGGAAAAGGCGGTCATGCCTTACCTGGTCGCCATCGACACGATGCCAAAGGTGGCCTTCGCGCCGCTTTTCGTTGCCTGGCTTGGATTCGGCATCGAATCCAAGGTGGCGCTGGCGGCGTTCATCGCGACCTTTCCGATTGTCGTGGGCACAGCGGCCGGGCTGCATGCTGCGGATGAAAACGCGCGCATGTTGTTCAAGACCATGGGCGCAAGCCGGATGCAGACGCTCATCAAGATGAAGCTGCCGACGGGTCTGCCGCAGATCTTCACCGGCATCAAGATCGGCGCCGTGGGCGTCATGGCCGGTGCGATCACCGGCGAATTCCTGGGCGGCGGCAAGGGATTCGGAGAACTGATCCGCGTTGCCGCCTCACAACTCAACACACCGCGCGTCTTCTCGCTGATTCTGTATCTCAGCCTCATCGGCCTGGCGCTCTATGTGATCGTGCAGTGGACCCAGCGAAAGGTGGTGTTCTGGCAGCAGGAAACCGTGGGATCCCACAATGCCTGAGGGCATGGCGATATCCGTCGAGGCGCTGGGTGATTTCGTGGCCCGCGCGCTGGGGGCGCGCGGGGTGCCCGATGCGGACGCGACAAAGGTTGCGGATCTGATGGTCGAGGCGGATGTCTACGGCCACGGCACCCACGGCGTTTTCCGGTTGCGTCAGTATCTGGCGCGCCTGGCGGGCGGTGGATACAACCCCACACCGACGATCGCTGTCGCGCAGGAAACCGTCGCGACAGCCGTGATCGACGGTGATAACGGGCTTGGCCACCTCGCCATGGCCGCCGCCCGCGACCTGGCCATCGACAAGGCGCGCAGCGTCGGGATCGGCTGGGTCGGCGTGCGGCGCGGCAATCACGCCGGGCCGCTGGCGCTGTATGTCCGTCCTCAGGCCGAAGCCGGGATGCTGGGCATGGCCGCCGCCGTGGGCAGCGCCAACCACGTGCCGCCCCATGGGGGAACGGATCTGCTTCTCGGCACCAATCCCATCGCCTTTTCCGCCCCCGCCGCAGGCCCTGACCCGTTCGTGTTCGACATGGCGACGACGGTGGCCGCGATGGGCAAGATCAAGACCTTGCTGCAACAGGGCAGACCGATGCCTGAAGGCTGGATGGTCGGGCGCGACGGCAAGCCGCTGACCGATCCGGCCCGGAAGTCCGAAGGCTTTCTGATGCCGATCGGCGGCTCAAAGGGCTTTGGCCTGTCGGTGGCCATCGGGCTGATGGCGGGAATCATGAACGGCGCGGCCTTCGGATCGGATGTGGTCGACTTCACGAAGGACACGACCTCATCCACGAATACCGGGCAATTCGTCGTGGCGCTTGACCCGAAGGCGTTCGGCAGCGGCGATGCCTTTGCCAGACAGGCAGCCCGGGTCTTCGACGAGATGCGCGCCTCGCCCCCGCTGCCCGGACATGACCCGGTGCGGCTGCCCGGCGATGGCAAGACGGCCCTTGCCAAGGCGCGCCGCAGCCATGGCCTGACGCTCGACCGCGCGCTTTGCTGTGACCTGAACGCGATTGCGGCCGATTGCGGATTGCCGCCGCCCTTTGCGCCGGATCGGGCGGGCTGAACCGCCGGTGACGGACCGCCTGCCCGCTTCGGCGTTATCCCGCGTCAGGCGTCCGCAGCGGCATCCATCATGTAGATCGACTTGGCATTGACGAATTCCTTCATGCCGAAGCCGCCGTGTTCGCGCCCGTAGCCCGAATTCTTCACGCCTCCGAAGGGCATGTTGGGTATGGCGAGGTTGAACCCGTTCAGAGAGATCATGCCCGTGTCGAACTGTTCGGCCGCCAGCTTGCGTGCGCGGCCCTCGTCGCGGCTGAAGATGCCGCCGCCGAGGCCGTAGCGGCTGTCATTGGCGATACGCATGGCGTCCTCGTCGTCCTCGGCCCTGATGATCGAGGCCACGGGGCCGAACAACTCGTCGTCATAGGCGGGCTGGCCGGGCTTCACGTCGACAAGCACGGTCGCGGGGTAATAGGCGCCCTTGCGGTCGGGCGTCTTGCCGCCGACCACGGCCCGTGCGCCCTTCCGGACGCTTTCATCCACCTGCGCCGCCAGCTTGTCGCGCAGATCGTTGCGTGCCAGCGGGCCTAGCCCGGTCCGGCCGTCCGTCGGGTCGCCCATCTCGATCGCCTGCATCTTCCGGGAATAGCCCTCGACGAAAGCATCGTAATTCCTTGCCGTGACGATGAACCGCTTTCCGTTCACGCAGGTCTGGCCGTTATTGTAGATCCGCGCCGCGACGCAGGCTTCCACCGCGCTGTCGATATCGGCGTCATCCAGGACGATGTAGGCGTCGTTGGATCCCAGTTCGAGAACGGATTTCTTGAGGTTCTCGGCCGCCTTCCGGGCCACGATCCGACCGGCCCCGTCGCTGCCCGTCAGCGTCACGCCGCGCACCAGATCGTTCTCGATGACCAGATCGGACTGGTCGTGATCGATCAGCAGGACCGTAAACAGGTTCTTCGGCAATCCCGCGCGCTGCATCAGATCACGCAGGAACAGCCCCGATCCGGTGCAGTTTTCGGCGTGCTTGAGAAGAACTCCGTTGCCGGCCATCAGGTTGGCGATGGCATAGCGCACCACCTGATAGCAGGGAAAGTTCCACGGCTGGATGCCGTAGATGACGCCCAGTGGCGAATAATGGACCACACCCGTGCCGCCGGGGATATCGCGTTCCTCGTCGGCCAGCGCC
>NZ_DHXG01000094.1:0-4161 GCF_002413585.1 Paracoccus sp. UBA5162 | reverse complement strand
ACCTCGCGGGTCATGAGCTGGGCAAAGTCTTCCTTGCTGTTCGCGAGTTCGTTGCCGATCGCGCGGATGGTCTCGGCCCGCTCTTCGATCGGGCGCTCCCGCCATTCGAGAAAAGCCTCGTGGCATCCGCGCACGGCGTCCTTCACCTCGTCATTGGTCATGAGGGCGTAGGTGTTCAGCGTTTCCTCTGTCGCGGGATTGATGGTGGTGATCTGGCTGGCCATGGATATCTCCGTGCTGTCCGGAAGCGTTTCTGGGCGGGCAACGCGATCGTCGTGCTCGATGTTCCTTGCGTGCAATCATATCTTGACGATCCTTCCTGGTGACATCGTCGTTCCGGATCGGTCCGATTGGCGAATGCACAGGCTGATCCGACCCCGATGACGCGGATCTGCGAAGACATCGCGGACAATCGGTGAGTTGCGCGGCATGGCGACGCGCCCCGGATTGGCCGGGCAAGCGACCGTGCGACGAAAGGGCCAGCCGCTATGGCGACAAGGATCGTCCGTGCCGCCTGCGCTGGCCGGTTCCGGCAACGACGAACGATCAATCGTGCGGTGCGTGGCGGCATCCTGGTCGGCAAGATCAACTTGCGCCCGCCCCGAATATAGGGTAGCACCCTTTCCTATGTCACACACCACCGAGAACAAATCGAAGCTCATTGCAAGGGTCCGCCGGCTGAAGGGTCAGATGGAAGCGATCGAGCGTGCGCTGGAAGCCGAAGCCTCCTGTGCCGAAATTCTGAACCTCGCCGCGTCGGTGCGCGGAGCCACCAACGGTCTCGTCGTCGAACTGCTCGAGGATCATCTGCGCAACCATATCGTCGATGCGGAAAACGAGGCGCAACGTGCCGCCGGGGCGGCGGAATTCACCGAAGTCATGAGAAGGCATCTCAGATGAGCCGCGATTTCGCACCCGTCGTTCCGCACGACCACGTATTCCTTGGCGAAAACCATGCCCGCAACGAACGCCGGACCTGGGCCGTCATCGCGCTGACAGCGACGATGATGGTTGCCGAAATCACCGCCGGGACGATCTTTGGATCGATGGCGTTGCTGGCTGACGGCTGGCACATGTCCACGCATGCCTCGGCGCTGCTGATCACGGCGCTGGCCTATCTCTATGCCCGAAGAAATGCGCGCAACCCGCGCTTTACCTTCGGCACCGGCAAGCTTGGCGATCTGGCCGCGTTCGGCAGCGCGACCGTTCTGGCCATCGTCGCTTTGCTGATCGGCTGGGAAAGCCTTGTCCGGCTGCGCAGCCCGGTTCCGATCAGTTTCGACGAGGCGATCCTGGTGGCGGCGTTGGGCCTTGTCATCAACCTGGTCAGCGCCTGGTTGCTCAAGGATGATCCCGACCATCATCATGGGCACGGACATCACCACCATGATGACCACCACCATGCGCAAACCCACAAGGACGGACATCACAGCGCAAATGCGACCGGCGTGGAACATCGCGACAACAACCTGCGCGCGGCCTATCTGCATGTCCTCGCCGATGCCCTCATTTCGGTGATGGCGATCTTCGCACTGCTCGCGGGACGCAGCTATGGCTGGGTGTGGCTCGACCCTCTGATCGGCATCGTTGGCGCTGTTGTCATTCTTCGCTGGTCGTGGGGCCTGTTGCGCGATAGCGGTGCGGTGCTGCTGCATTATGGCGATGACGTTCTGCCGAACGAGGTCCGCGCCGCCATCGAAAACGAACGCGATGAAATAATCGACCTTCACGTCTGGCAACTGGGTCCGGGACATCACGGCGCCATCATCTCGATCCTGAGCGCGGATCCGAAGCCGGTCACGGAATACCGGAGGCGGCTGGAAAGCGTGCATGAACTCGCCCATGTCACCATCGAAGTGCATGCAAGGACTGCCTGAAATACTGGACCCGGCCCTGCATGGGCTGCGCGATGCGCCAGCAGAGCAGCGCGATCAGACGATACCAACGCGCAGGCGGCGGTCCTGACGGGCGAGCCGGCCGGTCTGTCGGAAGGCGATGGAGGTTGCGCGGCGCAGGTTTCGCCGGATCGGGGCCCGCAGCCGGGGCGGAAAGACGATCCGGCGCGGGGATCGGTCAGGCCCGGATATAGGCCTGGTAGAGATCGTTCATCCTGGCCGTCATCGGACCGGGCTTGCCCGAACCGATCGCGCGGCCATCAATACTGGAAACCGGCGTGATGCCGCCGAGCGTGCCGGTCACGAAGGCCTCGTCTGCCGCGTAGACCTCGGCCAGTGTGAAGGCCTTTTCGCGGACGACAAGGCCCGCCTCACGCCAAAGCGTGATCGCCTTCTTGCGCGTGATGCCGTTGAAGCAGGTCTGCCCGTCCGAGGTCCAGAGTTCCTGGCCCCGGATGATGAAGAAGTTGGTCGAGTTGCAGGAGGCGACGAAACCGCGATCGTCAAGCATGAGCGCCTCGTCCGCGCCCATGTTGATCGCCTGGATCAAAGCCTGAATGAAGTTGAGACGTGAGTGCGAATTGAGGCGCAGGTCGAAGACATCGGGCGTCGAACAGCGGATGGTCGAGGTCATCAGCTTGATACCGCTTGCCTTCAGTTCGGGATTGGGCTGTTTCCACTCGGCCACGATCACGATCGTTGCACCACCGACGATAAAGCGCGGATCCTGGTTCGGCGTCGACTTGCGCCCGCGCGAGATCATCAGGCGGATGTGGACGCCGTCCTCCATCTCGTTGTGCCCAAGGCATTTCCAGATTTCATCGACCAGTTCGGCCTTGCCGAAGCCGATGTCGATTTGAAGCGCGTTCGCACCTTCAAAGATGCGGTCGATGTGCTCATCGATGGCCAGCAGCCTGCCCTTGATCAGGCGGATACCTTCCCAAACGCCGTCGCCGAGCACGAACCCCGCGTCGAAGATCGAGACCTTGGCCTCGTCACGGCTGAAGAATTCGCCGTTCACATATATCTCGACGCCGTCGTTGCGCGGGTCTTTCACGTAGCTCTGGGAAGAGGAGCTGCTTTGAGGGGTCATGATCATACCTTGGTCTTGAGATGTCTGGATCGGGCGCGTTTCAGAACGCGAATTCTCCGAAGCGCCGGAGAAAGTCCCGCGTGCGCGGCTTTCGCGGGTTCTTGAGAACCTCGTCGGGGGTGCCGACCTCGTGGAAAACGCCATCGGCGAGAAAGATCACCTTGGTGGCGAAGTGGTAGGCAAAGCCAAGCTCATGCGTGACAAGCAGCATAGTCCGCCCTTCTTCGGCCAGCTTGTTGATGACGCGCAGCACCTCGCCCACAAGTTCGGGGTCGAGCGATGAGGTCGGCTCATCAAAGAGCAGGATCTCGGGCTGCATCGACAGCGCTCGGGCGATGGCGACGCGCTGCTGCTGGCCGCCGGAAAGGCGCCCGGGCCAGGCGTCGAGCTTATCCGACAGGCCGACCTTGGCCAGTTCGGCCTCGGCGATCCTGCGGGCCTCGGCTTTCGCCATGCCCTTGACCGTCACAAGTCCCTCCATGACGTTGCCCAGGACGCTCATGTGAGGAAAGAGATTGAACTGCTGAAACACCATGCCCAGCCGCTCGCGCACCTGGCAGAGCTGTTTATCGGGATAGGTGACGGTCCCTTTCCGCTCGACGCCGATGCGGGTGCCATCCAGCCAGATCTCCCCCGCGCTCAGCGTCTCCATGAAATTTATGCAGCGCAGGAAGGTGGACTTGCCCGAGCCCGAACCGCCGATGATCGCGACGCGTTCGCCCGGCTCGACGGTGAAATCGATTCCCTTGAGAACGTGATGGTCGCCGAACCGCTTGTGCAGGGCCTTGATTTCCAGAATGGGATTGCCGGTCATGCGAGTTCCTTTTCAGGTCAGTTGGACCGCGCCAGGTGCTTTTCGAGACGCCCGGCAAGGAAGGTGCCGGGATAGATCAGAACAAAGTAGATGAAGGCCACCGCCGTCAGGATCTCGAAGGGTCGATAATAGGTCGATGAGAGCAGACGTCCCTGGTACATCAGTTCGTGCACCGAGATCACCGAGGCAAGCGAGGACATCTTGGCCACCTCGATCGTCCGGTTGGTCAGGGCCGGCAGCATGCGCTTGATGACCTGCGGCAGGATTACCCGGCGCATGGCCTGGGTTCGGGACATGCCGATGGCAAGCGCGCCCTCCATCTGGCCGCGATGGATCGACCTGATGCCGCCCCGGAAAAT
>NZ_DHXG01000074.1:71629-74083 GCF_002413585.1 Paracoccus sp. UBA5162 | reverse complement strand
CACCACGTCCTCGGACGCTAACCAATAGGGGGCCACAATGCAACCCTGATTCCATAAAATCAAAGACTTAGGCGGCGCAACGTCTGTCACCAGTTATTCTGGCAAGAAACTCATTAACCCCTTAATTTCGCGCGAAAAAATTGCGGCATCAGGTTCCGCAATATTGCGGCAATTTGCCAGAGTAATTAGTTTCGTGTCACCGCTTCGCTCTCTTTCCAAATACCTCGGGGGTCCGGGGGCAGCGCCCCCGGTCGTCGCGGGACGCAACCGGACCCGCCGAAGGCTTGACCCGAGCCCGGCCTTGCGGCAAGTCCCGCGCATGAGCGATACCCCGAAATCCGCCTTCGATCCCAATCCGCCGCGCCGCAATTTCTATGGCAGGCGGCATGGCAAGACCCTGCGTCACAGCCAGAAGGGTTATCTGGCCGAGGATCTGGGCGATCTCAGGCCGCACGGAATCTCGGTGCAGGAAAATCCCGAACGCAAGCCGATCGACCCGGCGGCGATCTTCGGCGACGATCGTCGGGTCTGGCTGGAGGTCGGCTTCGGCGGGGGCGAACATATGGTGCATATGGCCGCGACCCATCCCGACATCGGCATCATCGGCTGCGAGCCCTTCATCAACGGCGTCGCGATGCTGTTGGGCAAGATCCGCGCCGCCGGGCTGGGCAATGTCAGCGTGCATCCGGGCGATGCGCGCGATCTGATGGATGTGCTGCCCGATGGCGGTATCGACCGGGCCTTTCTGCTTTATCCCGATCCATGGCCCAAGGCGCGTCATCACCGCCGCCGTTTCGTGACGCCGGAACATCTGCTGCCGCTGGCGCGGGTGCTGCGGCCGGGCGCGCAGTTCCGGGTGGCGACCGACATTCCCGATTACGTCCGTCAGGCGCTGGAAGAGGTGCCCCTGGCCGGATTCGATCTGGTCCGACAGGGCGCCGATCCCTGGGATGACTGGATCAGCACGAGATACGAACAAAAGGCCCTGCGCGAGGGGCGCACCCCGCACTACCTGACCTTCCGCCGTCACAAGGCACAGGTCCGGGAATCGTGAAGGCTGGTCCGCGGGACGCCGCGCCTGCGCCACTCGGGGGAATATTATCGTCATGGGTTGTGATCGGACGTGCATTGACCGCGCCAAAGTCCGGGCGTTAGGCACGGTGATATCGAATTCGTTTCCGGAGGCCGGACCTCTCCCTTGCCATTCACCCTGGAGTTAAAATGTTCAGAACCCTGCTGACCGCTGGCCTTGTTGCCGGAACGACAACGCTATCATTGGTGTCATCAGCTTATGCTGAGAAAGTCACTGTGGAGGCCGTGATGGTGCCACAGGAATCAATCCGGATGGATTTTGGCGACGGAACCGACCAGTTTGTCCTCATGGTGCGTAGAGAAGGCAAATCCGAAGGAACCGGCGCACTGGCAGGTGCTTCGGTATCAGAATTCGGTTGGCACGATATCGATCCGCCAAAAGGTGGCGATCCCCAAGGCTATCTGCAATTCACGACTGAAAACGGCGACGTCGCGAATATCAAGTTTACCGTCAGGGCAGTTTTCATGAAGGATGGCGACAAGCCTCGTCTGGTGGATTACGGGTTCTGGGAACTTGTCAGCGGATCGGGTCAATTCGAGGGCATGACCGGCGTCGGCACACTGACCATCAAATCGGTATCGGAAACGGATCGCCAGTTCTCCCTGGACGGAGAACTGGGCGCCCGTCCCTAAAATCGATCGCAAGCGGCGTCCGAGCGGCGGATTGTCGGCACTGGCCCGGACTACGAGGAGATGCCCATCTCAAGATGGGAACGGTCAACCCGCGAGGCCATCGCCGCCGGCCTTCCGCGAATCAGGATCGGCGAATTCCGGGCAATGCGCTGCAGCAGGCGTTCCTGCCGATCCGAATTGTCGCAGCCCTCGTCGTGTTCGGGATGAGAATTCGAACGCTAGGGGAAAAGTTGGCGTAATTTGCGAAGCGGCGCGGTCACGCGCCATGATTTGCTCCGACGCATGCGCTTTTTTTCGGCCTCGCTTTCGGCAAGTTTCGCGGCCGTCCTTGCCAACTTCTGATGAGCTTCCTTGTAGCGGACTGAAAGTTCTAGATTTTCTTCACGGAGAGACGCGATGGCGCTGCTGTCGGCTTCAGACGACATGGCATTCAGGCGCTGCTGCAATTTTTCGTTTTGGGCCTCGTGCCGAAGGGCGCGTCGCTCCAGAATGCTGGCCCTCATCTCGGCAGCACCGAGCTTTGCGCGATGATGCGTTTCGGCAGATTCTTCCGCATCGTCGCGCGCCTGGGCAAGCGTTTGATAGGACAGGCGCAGGGCTTCGAATTGCTTCCTCTCGGTCTTGAACAATTCGGCTTGTTCCTCGCCGGCCGCCCGGACTTTGGCAAGTTCGTTTCGCAGCGTTCGATTTTCTTCGGACAGTCGAGAAATCTCGACCTCACGCATGCGC
>NZ_DHXG01000074.1:50707-71222 GCF_002413585.1 Paracoccus sp. UBA5162 | reverse complement strand
GGATTGGCGAAGCAATTTTGCATTCTCCGCGGCAACTTCGCGGATGCGGCTTGCCAGAACCTCCAGTTCGTCCTTCATCTTGGCCTCTTCAGCTGGATCTTGCGACAATCGTTCTAGCATCGCCAATCGAAGCGCGGCTTCGTCATCCGTGATCGACGACGGGGGAACCAGTTTGTTCAGCGCCGTCCCAAGCATCATCAAGGCGTCGCAAAACTGATCCGAGTCCCGGCTCACGAGATCGGCGAGGCGACCCTTTTTTCCGTCCAGCATGGATGAGACCCGTTCCAGTGCGGCGGCGGCCTGATCAGATAGCGGCGGCGGATCGGACTGCGCATGATCGAGGCGCGCAGAGAAGCAGGCTTTTGCGGCAGCGATCCGTTCGCCGTCCTCGCAACCAAGCGTCCCGGCCAGATATGCGACCTGAGCGTCGGAATTTTCCCGCCAGGTTCCGAATGGCAAGAGATGGGTATCGTCCGGGGAATCGCGCAGCAGATAGAAAGTTCTCTGGACCCAGGTCGCTGTCGCGTTTTCGACGGTGGAATGATAGGCGCGCATCAAGGATGCAATGACTTCGGCCGGCGGGCGGGTGGCCCAGATCCAGACCGGTTCCACCGCGGCCTCTCTGACAGCATCGCGAAGCAGCGGCAGGAACAGGCTGGAAAGCGGAAATTTCAGCGCCAGATTCGGTTGTCCTTCGTCAGCCGCGCCCAAGCTCAGATACCGTGTCAGCCATTCGCGCGTGTCGCATGCGACAGACGTGTTCTGCCATCCATCCGGAAGGAAACCGCGCGGGCTGCCAAGCGACCTGTACAGGCGGAACATGGCGTCGCGCAGTTCCACAGCTTCGCCGGTCCCGCGAAGATTGTTCTCTCCGGCCGGCACGGCATCGCCGACGACCGGAAACCCAAGCGCGTCCAGCGCCTGCATTGCAAGCGACGTGCCGCTGCGACCCGTTCCGATCACGATGGCGACGGTCATGCGATCGTCTCGTCATCAAGGATCCGGTTCAGCAGCGACAGATAGTTGTCGCGCGTCAGAATACTGGTCAGATCATGTTTCCATCCCGGGGGAAGGCCGCCATGGTCAAGACAATGGGCCGTCGCCGGGTCAAGTCCTATCCCGGCCGGACCGATCCCGGCCGCGGCCAGCGCGGTGCGGGCATTGCGGGCATGGGTGGCGAAATCCCACCTTTCCCGCCGTGCCAGTTCCGTGTGATGCGTGATTTCAATGCCGGAATATTTCTCCCAAAGACCAGGCTTGCGGATCACCGTCAGCCAGCCTTCCTCGCGCGGCAAGACGAACAGAGGCAGACCGGCATCTCGCGCGGCGAGACTGAGCTTGAGGTCAACCATGACCTTCTCAAGCAGGTCGTCAGCATCGACGGGCATCCGGCGCTGGTCGAAGCACGCTGTGCCGCTGCCGGCAAGATTGCACATCTGCAACCCGACCACTCCGCGGATGCTGATAAAGACGGAATGCCGCTCATAATACCAATCGCAATCCTCCTGAACGACGGATCCATGCGTTGTCACCAGGCAACGCCCCCCCATCTTGCGAAGAATATCAAGATTTTTCGCGACATAATCCGGCGGATAGATGAAATCATCATCCAGCGTGAAGACCTCGCAATCTTGCAGGAATTTCAGAAGATAGGCTTTGCCATTGGCCAGCAGATCACCGGCATGGTCCTGCCCGTCAAAAATGGTGACGTTGCGAAGATCGGAAAGATCAGGCAGGCCCTCGGTCGATTCATTGACATAAAGAAGCAGCGCATCAAGTTGACAAGCGATGCTTGCCACGGTCTGGCGTATGATGTCGAAACGACCGGGAAAGGTTGTCATGCAGCCCACGACTTTTCCCCGGATCATGGTCATGTTTCTTCCATCCTTTCGAACATGTCAGAGCCTCGCGGAAAAAGACCTTTCATGCTTCCTTTCGAACGGGACATTTGCCATGTATGCTTGGATTCGTCAGCATCGCGATAGACCATCAGCGAGGTTGAATCACCACAGAACATTCTTGTTCCAAGGGTAAAATTCCTTCGAACCCAGTTGGCGTCGCAAGCGTTGCGATCCTTCTGCGAAAAGCCGGTGGTGGGAGCCTTCTTGACAGATGAAAGCGTGGCCCCCGAAATATGGTCCTGGCTTTTCGTCAAGAGCTTGAAGCACTGCCTGGCAAGTCGATCAAACGATTGATATTGCCCGATTGCATCGAAATAATAGAATATGGATTGCCGACCGGTAATATCGGCCTGTGACGTCCGGTAATACCCCGCCGTCTCCTCAAGATAATAACGGCTGTAGAAATCGTCGTCATCGACCTTCACCCAATATTTCCCGCGTCCCGCCGCCACGCCCATGTTCAGGCATTCGCCGATATTCGCCGCTTCCGGCAAGGCAAAGACACGCTCGTTCCGGGCCAGTTCCGGCAGATCGGAGGGGACGGACCCGGTATTGAAAATCAGCACCAGTTCCTTGTTCGGCCAGGTCTGCTTGCGGAATGTGTCCAGGCAATTTTCGATGAGGTGGGGTCTTTTGGTGACGAGAACGACGGTGATCTTCGGCTGATCGAAATCCGCAGCGAATGGGTCGCGACCCAGGATCGCCGCACGGTCCCGTGACCGCCAGACATGATTGCGCCACACCTCGCGCAGCAGCGCACGAAGGCGACGTTCGCGAAACCAGTCGATTCGCAGCAGCAGCAGAAGCCTGCGCAAGGCCACGGCATCGTGGATCCGATCCAGGTCCGACAGCAGCGGCTCATCCTCGCCGCCATTTCCGTAAAGGATCGGGATCGCGCCGCTGGAAATGGCGTCCATGGCGATTTGTGCCAGTTCGACAGGGGGGCGCAGGCTGGTTGCCGGCAGCAACACCACTCGTGCCGCCTGCAACAGGTATCTTTGCATCATCCGGTTGGATTCGCCGACAATTTTCAGTCGGTCATTGTTGAAATGTCGCGCGAATTCCGCCGGGGCGAAGTTGTAGCGGTATTCCGCAAGAACTCCGTTGTAGAGGGTCGGCTGGTCGATCAGCGCGCGAAAAGCGGGAAACTGATAAGCGTCGGAAGCCGTCGGCACAAGCAGGAGATCGGGCTTGCGTTCGTCCAGCGCCGCAAGCGAACAGGCGGCAGGCTCGGTCGCGCGTCGGATGACGTGGTCGGGCCGGAACGCCGCCCATTCTTCCTCGGTCCCCTCGACGATGACGCGATCTGCGACCCGCATGGCGCCCCGCCATGCGGGCGCGCCGTCAGCGCTGCCGGTCGCCCAGAGATGCACCGGAACGCCAGCGTCGCGGGCGGCATCGAAAAAGGCGGAGCCGCGTTCGGGAAGATCGCCTGTCAGACTGGCGAAGGCCTGGTTCCATTCCCCACCCTCACCGGAGCCGCCCCCGGTCGCCGCAGCCTCGACCACCACGATCTCCAGGTCGAGATAGCGGAACTGATCGAGATATTCCGCCTCGCGCAGCCAGATCGTCTCGGTCAGCCAGGAAAGCCGTTCGAAGCCGCGCTCCGAGCCGATAAAGCCGATGCGCGGCGCGTTGTCGCCCTGGGCTCGAAGACGCTCTCGTCGCGTTTGCGCCTCGGCCTGCCATTCGGCGGCGGCGATCGACGACAGCACCGGTGCCCAATCGCCACCCGGCTTGAAATGGCTTTGCAGCGCAGCCATCTGCGCGGCACCGGCATGGCAGGCGAGGGCGATCACCTCTTCCGTTGTTTCGGGGAAGAGGCGGCGAATAAGCCGCTTTCTCTGGCGGCTATACCGGGTCTGCAGGCTCGACGCGCGCCGGCCCGCCTCGCGGCCCCAGTCGATCGCGGATTCGAGCACTCGTGCCGAACGCAGTCTTGCCGTGTCCGCCCATCCTCCGATGCGAAGCGAGACAGCATCGGGAGGCGCGGGAAGATACCAGATGGCGGTGGCAGCCGCATCGCCGGCATCGGTTCGAGGGCCGGATGGAAGGACTTCGACCGATTCCGGCAGGTCCACCACGATGGCGCCGGTGGCGAGATAGGGATCGATCACGCGCTTGCGCGAATCCAGAAACCGGACCGATACCTTCGCCCTGCCAAGCGCGCGACCAGCACCTTCAGGTTCGACGGACTGAAGCAGAAGGCGAATTTCCAGGACATCGCCCGGCGTCACCGGAAAGATCACCGTTGTCTCTCCGTCATCGCCTTGATCCGAAATGGGTGGGTTCATGAATCAGTTCGCTCACGGATTGGGCCGATCTATCATCGGCGCTTAGCACCTGCCACGACCTGTGATCAACCCGAGGATGAAAAGCCCGGTATCCAACGGTTTCCGGCAACGGATCTGTCAGGCCCGCGCGGCGGTGTCCAGGCTGGCCTCGTCACCGAAGCTTTCCCTTGCGCGCCGGATTGAGATTCCGGCACGCCAGTCCGCCATTCGGTGCCTGGTGACCCCGCCAGGACTTGAACCCGGAACCTAGCGCTTAGAAGGCGCTTGCTCTATCCAGTTGAGCTACGGGGCCGTGCCGCCTTGATAGCGGCTGGAATACCGGTCCGCAACGCAGGGCGTCGGTGTCGCGCGTCCGATTTCTGATCGCCGGGCGAAATCCGGCAAGCCCGCGGCGCCCGCCCGGCCGCCCGATCCGGATGGCCGGATGCCGTATCGGCAAGGCGGCTTGCCAAATGCCCGTCCACGACCGAGGGGTCACAATGCCAGCGTCATGAAAACGCTGTTGGGATCCTCGCGATAGGCTCCGAAAGGCGGGCAGATGGAAAAACCCGCGCGGCCATACAACGCCCGCGCCGCGGCGAAAGATGCCTGCGCACCGGTTTCCAGCGACAGCTGCGTCAGACCATCGCGCCTTGCATGATCGATCATGTGCACCAGAAGAAGCCGCGACAGACCGGCGCCGCGATATTCGGCCAGAACATGCATCGACTTGATCTCGGCATGGCCGTTGCACAACCGCTTCAGCGCGCCCATCGCGACCGCAAATCCGTTCCGGCGGGCGACGAAGAAGGCGATCTCGGGAACGGCCAGACCCTCTCGCGGCAGGGCGTGGTTCGATTCGGGTGGGGTGTCGGCATGCATCTCGGCCCAGTGGCGCCGAAACAGGGGCGCCAGATCCGCGGCCAGGGGGTTTTCGACGGCGATGGTCAGGTCCGCCCCGTCAGACGAACAAGGATGTGACTCGTTCAACGCTTGCTCCCCGTGCCTTTGATCTGGTCGAGAACACCGATATGCGATGTCCGGATCGACTGAAAGGTGTCTTGCCCTGGCTGCGATCATCGGCGGAATGTGAAACGAGATACCGCGCAAGCCGGGGCGATCGCGCCGATCCTCGCACTCTTTCCAAATACCTTCGGGGGGTCCGGGGGGCGACGCGCCCCCGGCCGCCCGCCGCCGGCGACCGGGCGGCGGTTCAGCGCGCCGGTTCCAGCCGCGTCACGCCTGTCGCAGCTGCGCGCGCCAGTTCCGGATCAAGCGACATGCCGATATACTCGCCACGCCGCCACAGATCGGCCAGATCGTCGTAGTGGCGCGACAGCGGGTGTCCCGATTGCCCGGTTGACAGGATGAAGACCGAGGAATCCGGATCGGCCAGATCATAGACGCCGCGATAGCCCGGACCCGACACCGCCTCGTAGGGTCGTTCGGCCCCGCCCAGCAAGCCGGTGCGCGAGACGGTGAAATCGCCGCCCGACAGCGATTGCGTCAGGTTCACCACCCAGCCAAGCGCCGGAAGATAGCCGAGGCCGGGGTGAATCTGCCGGCCCTGATGCGCGTCCCCCCACCGCCAGCTTGCCACATCGGGACCGAAACGCTGACTCAGATCCAGGATTGCGCTGTCCAGCGCCTGCCGCGCGATGGTCGTGCAATCCTCGATGGGCGCGCTTTGCACCACGTCGCACCAGCGCGCCGCGCCGCCTGTATTCCGGAACACGGCATCGATGAAACCCGGATACAGGCGGGTGATGTCCTCGGCCAGCGGACCGATCTCGTCGCGGATCAGACGATCCTGCAGGGCCTGCATCCAGGCGGTATAGATCAGCGGCTCGGGCAGGTGTTCGCTCATCGAGCCATCCCATTCGGCCAGCAGGTTCAGCGCGTCCTGCCTCTGCCGCTCGGGCGTGCCGGCGGCGGCGGGATCGCCGGTGAACCACAGATCGGCCCCGACCAGAGGCAGCAGCGCCCGCGCCGCGGGGCTGACCACGTCCAGCTGCGCGGCGATGAAGCTGTCGCGGGAATGGATTTCCCGGTCGTCAAGCAGGCGCCCCAGACGGGCCCGGCGCAGGGCAAGCGGGCCGCGTTCCCCGGTCGCGATCACGACCGCATCGCGCGAAGGAGCCACCGCCTTGCCCGGCCCGGATTCGTCGACTCCCTGCCACTGACCCGCGCGCAGCCAGCCCGGCACCGGCATCTGGCCGCCGGTCGGATGATCCGTGGCGCGACGCGGCAGGGCGCCCACCGTGACCTGGCGCACCCGTTTCGGATCGGCCAGAGTCACGTTCATCGCGGGCGCGACGGTGCGGCGCATGGCGGTCGCGGCGCTGTCGATATCGGTCGCCCGCATCAGTCCGATCAGTGCCGACATGGTGCTGTCGTCGCGCACCGAGCCGGTCCAGCGCAGGGCCGCGACGTAGCCCTGGGGCGTCACGCTGCGCAGCCCCGGATCCAGCGCCGGCACCAGCGGACCATTATCGGTCCAGCGTAACGTGATCGGGCGATCGGATTCGTCCAGCACCCGGATCACCTCGGTCCGGGTGCGGAAATCGGTCCAGCCGTCAGGGCCGCGATAGCGGTTCGGATTGCCGGGCTGGACCTCCTCCATCGCGATATCGGCGTCGTCCACCGGCGCGGGCGAGATCCCCCAGGCCAGCTGCGGATTGCGTCCCGACAGGACCACCGGCATCCCCGGTATCGTCGCGCCGATCACCCCGCCCGAGGTCAGTTGCAGCCGCGCCAGATAATAGAGCGATGGCGCGATCAGCGGAATATCCAGATCATTGGCCAGCAGCGCGCCGCCGGCGGCGGTTCGTCCCGATGCCGCGGCGAAGCCGTTGCCGCCCAGACCCGCCCCGGGCCGCAGGAAACCGGCCACGTCGCGCAGGCCGGCCGGCTGCGACAGCTTCTCGGGCGCGGGCATGGCCAGGCCGGGAAACAGATCGCGGTATCGGGGCAGGGCGCGGGGTTCGGCCTCGCCGGTCAGCACCTCGGGGCCACGATCGGGATCGGCCAGCGACAGCCGGGCGCGCAGGATCTCTTCGGCCGCGGCATCGGTCGTCGCGGCGGCCAGAAGTTTCAGGATCGCAAGGGAATCGGCGGGCTGCCAATAGGCGATGTCCTGCGGCACCAGAAAGAATTCCGGCGCGCCCCGGCCAAGCGCGCCGTCATTCACCTTGGCGATCCACTGATTGACGCCCGCCGCATAGGCTTCCAGCGCGGATCGGGTGGCCTCGTCCTGCGCCTCGAGCGAGGCGGCGGCGCTGCGATAGATTTCCAGCCGCCGCGCCAGATCGTCGGCGGCAAAGGCGCCCGCGCCATAAACTTCGGACAGCCGGCCCTGGGCCGCGCGGCGCAGCAGGGTCATCTGGAACAGCCGGTCCTGGGCATGGGCCAGGCCCAGGGCGAAGAACACATCCTCGTCGGTCTGCCCGAAGATGTTGGGCACGTCTTCGGTCGAACGCACGATCTCGACCGGGGCCGAAATGCCGCTGACGGTCAGCGTCGCGTCGTAGTCTGGCAACGAGCGGACGAAGAAATACCACGCCAGCACCACGGCCAGCACCAGCACGACGATCAGCGCAATCGTCAGCCTCAGCAGCCAGCGGAACAGGGTCAGCATCTCGGGCGGAATTCCATGTGCGGCGCGGCGCCTGTTCTTCGGGCGCATCGGCCGGCTTGACCGGGACGCGCGGGGGTGGTGGGTTGCTGCATAGGACAGCCGCGCGGGCATTTCAACGCGGGGTTGGGCCGGCGCCAAAGAAGGCCCGGCCCCTGTCGGCGCAAGGCAACAGCGGAGGATCGGCGCGATGGCGAAAGTGGCATTTCTGGGACTGGGCGTGATGGGCGGCCCGATGGCGGGGCATCTGAAGGCGGCGGGCCACGAGGTGACGGTTTACAACCGCACGGCATCCCGCGCGAAGGAATGGGTGGCCAGGCATGGCGGCGCCAGCGCGCCCAGCCCCCGCGAGGCGGCCGAAGGCGCCGATTTCGTGATGGCCTGCGTCGGCAATGACGACGACCTGCGCGCGATCTGCCTTGGCGATGACGGCGCCTTTGCCGGCATGGCCAAGGGCGCGGTCTTCGTCGATCACACCACCGTCTCGGCGGCTGTCACGCGGGATCTGGCCGCACTGGCCGCGGCGGCCGGGATCGGCTACGTGGACGCGCCGATCTCGGGCGGGCAGGCGGGGGCCGAGAATGGCAAATTGTCGGTGATGTGCGGCGGCGCGCAGGCCGATTTCGACCGCGCCGCGCCGGTGATCGACGCCTATGCCAAGATTTGCCGTCTGATGGGCGATGTCGGGGCGGGCCAGATCACGAAGATGTGCAACCAGATCGCCATCGCCGGGCTGGTCCAGGCGCTGTCCGAATCGCTGGCCTTCGCGAAGAAATCCGGCCTCGAGGTCGGCCGGGTGGTCGAAGTCATCTCGCAGGGTGCCGCCGGTAGCTGGCAGATGGAGAACCGCCACAAGACCATGGATGCGGGCGAATTCGATCATGGCTTCGCCGTGGACTGGATGCGCAAGGATCTGGCGATCTGCCTGTCGGCGGCGGATGAGGTGGGCGCATCGCTGCCGGTCACGGCGCTGATCGACCAGTTCTACAAGGAGGTTCAGGGCATGGGCGGCGGCCGCTGGGACACCTCGGCCCTGATCGCCCGTCTGACCCGGTGAAACCGGTCCTGCACCGCGCCGTCTGCGACGATCCGCAACCGGAATGGTTCGAGCGGCGTTTCGCCCTGCACGGCTGGACCGGAAGCTGGCGCGACGGCGTGTTCGACTGGCATCATTATCACCTCACCACGCACGAGGTGCTGGGCTGTTATGCGGGCAGGGCCATTCTGCTTCTGGGCGGCGAGGCGGGACAAAGGGTCACGTTGTCCGCGGGCGATGTTGTCATCATCCCCGCCGGGCTGGCCCACAAGCGGCTTGACGCTGAGGCCGGCTTTGCCGTTGTCGGCGCCTATCCGGGCGGCGTGCGGCCCGACATGCAACGGGGCGAGGGCGAGCCCTGCCCGCTGCCGAAATGGAAGACCGACCCGGTTTTCGGCTGACGGCGCCGGGCGGAGGTAAAGAAGGAAGTTTGTCATTGTCTTACAAATCCCTCGTCGGCCAGATCGAATTCGACATTCTCTCTGTCAGCGATACCGAGGCCCTGGGCGAAATGGCGATCCAGCCGGGAATCATGAACTCCTTCGGCACGATTCATGCCGGCGCGCTGGTCTGGTTTGCCGATGTGATCGCGACCAATCTGGTCGTCGGCGAAGAGCAGGTGACCGAGGGCGGCGACAGCATGCCCGTCGCCGTCACGCTGAATGCCCAGGTGCTGTCCAACCGTTGCGAGGGGGTGGTGACGGCCAGGGCGTTCTGGTTGCGCCGCGGCCCCCGGGTTTCGACCGTGCGCACGCTGGTGACGGACGAATCCGACCAGGTTCTGCTTGATCTGACCTCGACGCACCAGACCGGCGGATAGGGTCGTCAGGTGCGGTTCAGGCCCGGCTCGACCCGCGCCAGCGCTGCCTCGACCGCATCGGCAAAGCTTTGCGGCCCGAGATGCAGGATCCCGGAATGGGCGGCGCAGACCGTCCGCGTCTCGGCCCAGTCGGCGCCGATGCCGCGGGCCCAGCGGCGAAAATCGTCCGCGGCACCGGGGCGGTCCTGCAGGGCCCGAAGCAGGGTCGGATGAAAGGTCAGGCGCGGCAGGCCCATGGTCCGGCGCAGCCATTCGGGCAGCGGCAGCACGTTCAGCGTATCATCGACATGAACCGTGCCGCTGGCGGGATGGAAGGCCAGCAGCGATCCGGCATGGACGCGCTGATCCGCACAGATATAGTCGATCCCCTCGGGCAACGAGAAATCCAGCTCGCCGGCAAGGCGTGCCGCAAGATCGGCGCTTTCGACCGGCTGGTCCTGCCAGGGCAGATCGGGCCATTTGCGCCAATGACGCCGGGATCCGTAAAGCCGCGCTTGCGGAAACATCTGCGCCATCGTGGCACAGTGCAGCGTGTGGAAGGGATGCAGGTTCAGGATCGCCTCGACCGCCGCGCCGCCATCGGTCAGGGCCATCACCCTGTCGCGGGTCGGCATGTCCATGGCACAGGAATCCAGCGCCACGAAGCGCCCCGAGCGCAGCCGCACCAGAGAGGCCTGGGTGCCCACGTTGAGCAGGCCGAACAGCCGCAAATCGCCGCGAATGTTCCAGAAGCCATTGCCCAGATCGATCAGCCGTTCCATTGTCAGCGCCCCGGCGGATCGCCGGGATCGCGGCTGAACGGCACGTCGATCCGGGCCGCCTTGCATATCTGGCGCAGCGCCGGTCGCATCCCTTCTTCCAGAGTCGGGTGATAGAAGGGGTTTCCCAGCAGGGCTTGCGCCGGGTTTCCCGCTTCGATCGCCCATGCCAGCAGATGCGCCAGATGTTCGCCCCCCGGCGCGCACAGATCCGCGCCGATCAGCTTGCCCCGGACATCGGCATTGATCCGCACGACGCCCTCGGCCCGCGCCTCGACGCGGGCGCGGCCCTGATCGGCATAATCCGAAAGGCCCGACAATCCGGCCTGATCGGGACCCGCGCCGATGGTGGCGGTGGGTGGATCGGTGAAGATCAGCATGAAGCCATGGTTTCGCCGCACCGGGCCGACCGAGGGGAAGGCGGCCGCGTTGCTGCCCGCGATGCCGCCCTCGGCCGCGGCTTCGTGCAGGATCGCGACATCGGCATTGACATCACCTGCGATGAAGACCGGCCCGTCGCCGCATTGCATCGTGTTTCGGTCGAACACCGGCACACCGTCATCGTCCAGCGCCAGACCCGCCCGGTCAAGGTCCAGCCCGGCCAGCGCGGGCGGGCGGCCCGTCGCCAGCAGGACGTGATCGAAATCAGCCTCGCCATCGTGATCGCCGCTCCAGCGCAGATGGATCGCCTCGTCGCGCGCCTCGGGGATGACCTTGCAGCCCAGCTTCAGGTCCACGTCGCGCGACAGCGAGTCGCGCAGCACCCGATGCACCCGGTCGCAGCGGATCCGGCCCAGGCGGCGGCCCTGATCGAACAACGTGACGGAAACGCCCAGCCGGCCGAAGGCCTGAGCCAGTTCCAGCCCGATCGGACCCGCGCCGATCACAGCCAGCCTGTCCGGCAGGTCGGGCAGGTCGAACACGGTGCGATTGGTCAGCAGCCGATCGCCGAGACCCGTGAATGGCCCCGGCACCAGCGGAAAGGCCCCCGTGGTGATGACGATCGCGCCCGCCTCGATCCGTCGGCCGTCGTCCAGTCGCAAGCTTTTCGGACCGTCGAACCGCGCGCTGGCGCGGATGCAGGTTCCGGGCGGCAGCCGGTCAAAACCGCGTTTCACCCCGGCGACGAAATCGTCGCGCAGGTCGCGGACCCGCTGCATCACCTTGCCGCCATCGATCCGCGCGGGCGGAACCTCGATCCCGAAGACCTCGGCGCGACGCAGGTCATGGGCGGCATGGGCTGCGGCGATCAGCAGCTTCGATGGCATGCAGCCGACACTGGCGCAGACCGTGCCCGCGAAATAGGGGTCGATCAGCAGGGTTTTCGCCCCCGCCTTCCGGGCCGCGCGTTCGGCCGAAATGCCGGCCGTGCCCGCGCCGATCACGGCCACGTCGCATCGCAGATCGTTGCCGCTGCCTGTCTCGCCCATCCCCGTTCCTTTCCTGTCCACCCAGACAGAACAAGCCCGGCGCGTCGGGGTTCCTCGCAGCGTCGGTGGGCTTGCAGGCCCGGCCGGAGCGGGATCGCGGCGAGGCGGCTTAGCCGCCGGTCGCGCGCAGCGCAGTCCAGGCGGCGCGGAGACCGTTCAGCGTCATCTCTTCGGCATCCGCCCGGTGCGGGGCCGCGCCCTGCGCAAGCAGCGCCTCGGCATAGGCATCGCCCGGCGAATCCGATGCGACGATCGCCACGTCCTGACCCAGCCAATAGGGCCGGGCGGCGGCAAGTTCGATCCCGATCAGCAGACCGGACAGACGTGATCGCGCGACAACCGGCGCCAGCCCCGTCAGCAGGGATTGCGCCCGCAGCGAGAACAGGTCCGAGGCAATCGCCGCCGGCCGCGACATGGCATGGGCGACCGCATCCGCGAAGGCGCCCGAATCGTGGCCGGCGGAGCCGACGGAATGGCGCAGCACCGAATGTCGCGACAGCAGCGCGAAGATTTCGCCGGTCATGAAGCTGCGAAAGCTGACGACCTCGCCGGCGCTGACATGAACCCATTTGCTATGCGTGCCGGGCAGGCACAACACGCCGTCGAAACCGGGGTGGGCGGCAAGATAGCCCGCGATCTGGGTTTCTTCCCCGCGCATCACGTCGGCAGGGCCGGCCTGGGACAGGCCGGGCAGGATGAATACCCGCAGGCGCGGATCGCCGGGCGAGGGTCGCGCCGCGTCGGCGATCGTGCCGGGCGGGCAGGGAACCGCGCGATAGGGCGCCTCGACCCAGCCTTGCCGGGCACCGGCCATGCCGCAGCAGATGACCGGGACCCGGCTTGCGGCCGGCAGCGACGATCCGATCAGGCCCAGCAATGTGGATTCGTAGTCGTCCGGCCCGATCTGGCCCATGCCGCTGTCGCTGCGGATACGATCCAGCACCCGGCCCTGGCCGTCCATGGTCCAGACCCGCAGATGCGTGGTTCCCCAATCTGCGGCGATCCAGTCAGGCATGGGCATCATCGTCTCCGTCTCGGCAAGCGCGCGCAGCATGGCGATTTCGCCCGCCGCTGTCCAGAAAGCGCGGCGACACGCTTGAGAGGGCGGGATCTTTCATCTAGTCACGATTTCCATGCGAATCCTCTTTCTGGGCGATGTGATGGGCCGGAGCGGCCGGCGTGCGATCGGCGAAAGGCTGGCGCCGCTGCGGGAACGTCTGAAAGCCGATCTGGTCGTGGTGAACGCCGAAAATGCCAGCGGCGGGCGCGGCGTCACGGCGGGCCATGCGCAATTGCTGCTGGATTCGGGCGCGGATTGTCTGACGCTGGGCGATCACGCCTTCGACCAGAAGGATTTGCTGAGCTATGTCGAACGCGAGCCGCGCATCATCCGGCCGCTGAACTATGCCCGAGAGGCGCCGGGGCGCGGTCACGCCGTGGTCGAGGACCGGCGCGGGCGCAAGGTTCTGGTCGCGCAGGCGCTTGGGCAGGTCTTCATGTCGCGGCCCTATGACGATCCGTTCTCGGCGCTGGACACGGTGCTGAGGGCGCATCCCCCGGGGGGCATGGTTTGCGCGGCCATCGTGGACATCCATGCCGAGGCGACCAGCGAAAAGATGGGAATAGGCCATTTCTGCGACGGTCGCACAAGCCTTGTCGTGGGCACCCACACGCATGTTCCCACCGCCGACGCACAGATCCTGCCGCGCGGCACCGCCTATCAGTCGGATGCCGGGATGTGCGGCGATTACGACAGCATCATCGGTATGGAGAAGACCGAACCCCTGCGCCGCTTCGTGACCGGCATGACGCGCGACCGCTTTTCCCCGGCCGAGGGCGAAGCCACGCTGTCGGGCGTTCTGGTCGCGACCGACGACCGCACCGGCCTTGCCACCGCGATCGAGCCGGTGCGCGAGGGCGGCCGGCTGATGCAGACCCACCCCTAGGCCCCCGATGTCGGCGCGACGGCACCGGTCCGCCCGCCGCGCGTGCCCGGAGCCGTTCACAGGGGCCAGACGATCAGCAGCATGGGCACCGAGACCGCCATGACGATCACCTCCAGCGGCAGTCCCAGCCGCCAGTAATCGCCGAACCGGTAATCGCCCGGCCCCAGGATCAGCGTGTTGTTCTGATGCCCGATCGGCGTCAGAAAGGCGCAGGAGGCGGCGATCGAGATGCCCATCAGGAAAGCGTCGGGCTGCACGCTCAGCTGTTCGGCCAGGCGGATGCTGATCGGCGCGGCGATGATCGTGGTGGCGTTGTTGTTCAGCACTGCCGACAGCAGCATGGTGACGATCATCAGCAGGCTCAGCGCGATCCAGGCGGGATAGCCCTGGGTCAAGGCGACGATCCCGCCGGCGATCAGCGCGGTGCCGCCGGTCTGGTCCAGCGCCAGGCCCAGCGGGATCATCGCCCCCAGCAGCACGATGACCGGCCAGTCCACATGGTCGTAAAGCTCGCCCACCGACAGCACGCCGAACAGGACATAGGCGATCACCACCACGCCAAGCGCGATCGGCATCGAGATCACTCCGAAACTGGTGGCGATGACGGCGGCGGCGAAAAGCCCGACGGCGGTCAGCATGTGACCCTCGCGCTGGACCGGCAGGCTGCCGCCATCCAGGCGCACCACGCCGGCCGACAGCAGCACCTCGTTGGTGCGGCTTTCGGGAACCAGCAGCAGCAGCATGTCGCCTGCCGCGATCTCTTGGCGGGGCAGGGCATCGCGCAGGGCGATGCCGCGCCGGCGCATCCCGATCAGAACGCTGTCATAGCGGTTGACGAGGCCGAAGGATTGCCCGGTCCGTCCGGAAATCGCCGCGCCGACCGGCACCAGGCATTCGATCAGATGCTGGCCCTCGGTGTCGGCGCGGGCGCGTGGCTCGATGCGGCCATCGGGAAAGGCCAGCTTGGCGATCGAGCGGTATTCGTCCAGCGCCGGCGGATCGCCCCGCAGCACCAGCACGTCCATGGGCTCGATCCCGTGATCCTCGATCCGGCCGCTGATCGTATGGCCGTGACGTGACACCCCGACGATGCGGATGCCGACCTCCTGTGCCTCGCGGCGCGCTTCGGCGACGGTCTTTCCGCGAACCGAACTGGTTTCGGTCACGACCATCTTCGCGATATAGCGGCGCGGCCGCTCGGCGGTGGCGCCGCCGCGGCCTTCGCGGTGCCGGCCCGGAATCAGGCGCCAGCCGAACAGCGCGATGAAGGCGATGCCCGCCAGCGCCACCGCGCCGCCCACGGGAAGGAAGTCGAACATCCGATAGGGCTGTCCCAGGGCATCGGCGCGAAAGCTGGACACGATCAGGTTCGGCGGCGTGCCGATCAGCGTCAGCATCCCGCCAAGGATGGTCGCGAAGGCCAGCGGCATCAGCGTCATCCCCGCCGCCCGGCCGGATTTGCGCGCCGCTTGCATGTCGATGGGCATCAGCATGGCCAGCGCCGCGATATTGTTCATGAAGCCGGACAGAAAGCCGCCGACGCCGCCGAACAGCGCGATATGGGCGGTCACGCCGCGGTCGCGCGCCGACAGAAGCCGCGTCAGCCGCGACACCGCACCGGAGCGGGTCAGGCCCGCGGTCGCCACCAGAACCAGTGCCACGATCAGCGTCGTCGGATTGCCGAAACCCGAAAACGCCATCTCCTGCGGCACCACGCCCAGAATCACCGCCGCCATCAGCCCGGCGAAAGCCACGATGTCGTGGCGCCAGCGTCCCCAGAACATCAACACCATGATCGCGGCCAGCAGTGAAAACAGGACGATCTGCTGATAGGTCATGTCACCCCCTCTGGCCGCCGTTTCCCGACGCGCCGCTGTTTCTGCGCGCTCAACGCCCGCGCCCCGCCGCCGGTTCGTCTTGCGATGGGGCGCGGTGCTGGACTAAAAGCGGCGCGATCCGGATTCTACCAGACATGCGAAGGACGACCGACAATGGCAGGTCATTCCAAATGGGCCAATATCCAGCATCGCAAGGGCCGGCAGGACGCCGCCCGCTCGAAGCTGTTCTCCAAGCTTTCCAAGGAAATCACCGTCGCCGCCAAGATGGGCGATCCCGACCCCGACAAGAACCCGCGGCTGCGGCTTGCGGTGAAGGAGGCCAAGGCGAATTCGGTTCCCAAGGACGTGATCGACCGCGCGATCAGGAAATCGCAGGGCGGCGATGCCGACAATTACGAGGAAATCCGCTACGAGGGATACGGTCCCGACGGAATTGCACTGGTGGTCGAGGCGATGACCGACAACCGTAACCGCACCGCCTCGAATGTGCGCAGCTATTTCACCAAGTCGGGCGGTGATCTGGGCCAGACCGGCTCGGTCAGCTTCATGTTCGACCGGGTGGGAGAGATCATGTATCCGGCCTCGGTCGGCGATGCCGACAGGGTGATGCTGGCCGCGATCGAGGCCGGGGCCGAGGATGTCGAAAGCGATGACGAGGGGCACTGGATCTACTGCACGGGAAATGACCTGAACGATGTCGCGACGGCGCTGGAAGCGGCCTTGGGCGAATCCGAGACGGCGAAGCTGATCTGGAAGCCGCAGGCACCGACCGAGATCGCCGATATGGAAACGGCACAGAAGCTGATGAAGCTGATCGAGACCCTGGAAGACGATGACGACGTGCAGAACGTCACCGGCAATTTCGATTTCTCCGATGAGGTGGCAACCCGGCTGGAGGGATGATTGCTGCGCCCGGCGGTGACGGCGACCGCCGTGGCCGGTGTCGGCGCGGATCGCCGGGGGGCATCCGGCGGTCCCTGGCAGGGTCGCTGGAAGGGGGCCGTGGTTCGCGCCCGTCATCCGCGCGCCCCAGGTGGCCTATGCGCCGGGCGCGCGCGCAACGCGCGCGCTGAGGCCCAGCGGCAGCGACCGGGGCGGGCCATGCCCGGCCCGGTCCCATTCCGGTCTCCGACCGGCCGGCTTTCACAGGAACCTGCCATGTTGTCTTTCGCCGCCGGACTGGGCACCGGGCTGTCCCTGATCCTCGCCATCGGTGCGCAGAACGCCTTCGTTCTGAAACAGGGATTGCTGCGGCATCACGTCTTTGCCGTCTGCCTGTTCTGCGCGGTCTCGGATGCGCTGCTGATCGCCCTCGGCGTCGCCGGCATGACCAGTATCGCGCTGGCCGCGCCCTGGCTGCTGGTGGCGATGAAATGGGGCGGCGTGGCCTTCCTGATCGTCTATGGCGCGCGCTCTTTCGCGGCGGCGCTGCGCGGCGGCGAGGGTCTGCGCCCAGAAGGAAAACGGGCCTCGCTGACGGCGACCCTGGCCACGATCGCGGCGCTGACATGGCTCAATCCCCATGTCTGGCTGGATACGGTGGTGCTGCTGGGGGCGATTTCGGCGCAATGGCCCTCGGCCGTGGGGTTCGCCCTGGGTGCGATGACGGGGTCGGTGCTGTTCTTCTTCGGGCTGGGCTATGGCGCGCGGCTGCTGGTCCCGGTCTTCGCGCGGCCGTCCTCTTGGCGCTGGCTGGAGGTCGGGGTCGGCGTGGTGATGTGGGTCATCGCCCTTCGGCTGGCGCTTGGCTGATTGGGCCTTGCGCGGGGGCGTCAAACCCGGCAGTTGCAGGATATGCAAATTGACCGTGATACGCGCCGGGACCTGATCGGCATCGGCTGGATGCTGGCGACCGGGGCCTGTTTCGTCGCGGTCAACGGCATCGTGCGCGGCCTTGGCGGCGCGCTGCCGGCGCCTCAGGCAGCCTTCATTCGCTTCGTCTTCGGGCTGGTCTTTCTGGCGCCGGTGCTGGTCGGGGCCCTGCGGCAGGGATTTTCGGTTCCTGTCTGGCGCCTGTTCGCGCTGCGTGGCGGGCTGCACCTGATGGCGGTGATCATGTGGTTCTACGCCATGTCCCGGATCACCGTGGCCGAGGCCACGGCCATCGGCTTTCTCAACCCGATCATGGTGACCATCGGTGCGGCGCTGTTTCTGGGCGAGACGCTGGCCGGCCGGCGGATCGCGGCCATCGCGGTAGCCTTTCTGGGCGCGCTGATCGTGCTGCGGCCTGGGCTGCGGCCGCTGGATCCGGGCCATCTGTCGCAGGTCGGCGCAGCGGTGGCCTTCGGAACCTCCTATCTGCTGGCCAAACGGCTGTCGGGACAGGTGCCCGCCGCAACCGTCGTGGCGGTTCTGTCGCTGACCGTCTCGGTCGGGCTGGCGCCGATCGCCTGGGCGGTCTGGGTGCCGCCGACGCCGGGCCAGATCGGCTGGCTGGCGCTGGTCGCGGGGTTTGCCACGGCGGGCCATTACACGATGACCCGCGCCTTCGCCGCCGCGCCGCTGGCCGTCACCCAGCCCGTCACCTTCCTGCAACTGATCTGGGCCAGCCTGCTGGGCGTCTTCGTCTTCCACGAACCGCTGGACGGATGGGTGATTCTGGGTGGCGGGATGATGATCGGCGCGATCACCTATATCACCTGGCGCGAGGCGCAGCGTCGCGCCAGAACGCAGACGCCGCCCGTCAACGCCACCAAGGCCTGAGGCTCAGGGCGTCTCGCAAAGACCCATCGCCTGTCCGAAACTCTGCCCGCTTTTCTCCAGCCTGCCTCCGTCGATGCGGATCGGCCGGTAGGGCGGTGTGTCCTGCACGCCGGGCTGGACCTGGGTCAGCCGGTAGCATCCGGTGAACACCGTCTTGCCGCCCGCCGTGTCGGTCGCCTCGATGGCGACGGGAACGCGGGAATGGATCGCGCCCGCGGTCCCCTCGGATCGCACCTCGCCTATGCGCAGGGCGACGGTCCCGGTTCCCGTGTAGCCGTCGCGGAACGTCGCGTAGTCGGGCGCGCCGTCTTCGGCGAAATAGCTCCAGGCGCGGAGATATTCGTGCCGGTCGATGGCGTTGTAGAGCGAGGTGATCACGCGCGCAGGCGATGAGCGATCGTCGATGAACCGGTCCGCGGGCTTCGCGGCCAGAACCGGCGCGGCGATGGCGGCGACAAGGGCTGCGATCAGAAGACGGGTCATGACTGAACCTTTCGGCATCTGGAACAGCGGGTAAACCCGCCCCACGCCGGCGCCGTTCCGCCGCCGCACGAAGCCGGGAACGGACGTGATCGGACGCGGGGCCGACCGCATCCGCGCCGACTTGACCGCCCCCGCCAGACCCCGCTCTGACCCGAGGGGGCGCTCGACGGGGACGTTGGCGCGGTGTTCAGAAGCCGGAAACGCCCATGATCCGGCGGATCTCGCCGTCGCGGGTCAGGCCACGGGCCGCCAGTTCCGCGTCGCTGACGCGGTTCAGGCGTTCCAGCGCCTGCATCCGGGGATTGGCTTCGGCCAGTTGGACCATGAGCCGGCCGAAGGCTGCGAAGGGCGCCGCCAGCGCCGACAGGATTGCAGCCGGGGTCTTGCGGTCATTGATTGCGGTGGTGGCCATGTGGAAACTCCTTTGTCAGACAAAGCCGTTTCCTCCCTGCGACCAAGGTCGGATCTCGGGGCCGTTGACGCAACCGTCAATGCTGCATGGCAGCATTGCAAGTGCTTCAAGGGCTTGCGGCCTCCGATGGCGCGCGGCGCCGCCGGGTCCGGTTCGCCGTCAAAGCGGCCAGAAGATCGGGATCACCGCCGAGGCCGTCACCGCCATCAGCAGGTTCAGCGGCAGGCCCACGCGGATGAAATCCGAAAAGCGATAGCCGCCCGGCCCGTAGACCAGCGTGTTGGTCTGATAGCCGATCGGCGTCGCGAAACTGGCCGAAGCGCCCATCATCACCGCCACGACCAGCGGTCGCGGATCGACGCCGAGCTGCTGGCCCAGCGAGATCGCGACCGGCGTGACGATGACGGCGACGGCATTGTTCGTCACCGTCTCGGTCAGCGCCGTCGACAGCATGTAGACGGCGAGGACCAGACCCCAGGGCGGGATGTCGGCCAGCCAGGGCGCCACGGAGCGAACGATCAGTTCCACCGCGCCGGAATTCTCGAGACCCGTTCCCACCGCCAGCATGGCAAAGATCAGCGCCATCAGCCGGCCATCGACAAAGCCCAATGCCTCGTCGGCGTCGATGCAGCGCGTGCCCAGCACCACGGCCACGCCGAGAAAGGCCAGCAACAGGATCGGCGCCACCTCGAAGGCCGACAGGATCACCACGGCGGCCAGGGTTGCGACCACGATCGGCGCGTGCCGGCGGCGATAGGCGCGATCCGAGGGGATGTTGACCTCGACCATCTCCATGTCGCTGGCCAGCCGCTGGATATCCTCGGTCGCGCCTTCCAGCAGCAGCGTATCGCCGACACGCACGACCAGATCATCCAGCTGCCGGCCGATGTTCTGGCTTTTGCGATGGACGGCCAGCACATAGACGCCATAGCGCCGGCGCAGCCGCATCGAGCCGAGGCTGCGCCCGACCATGCGGCAGCCGGGCGTGATCAGCACCTCGACGGTCGAGGTCTGGACCGAACTCAGCTTGTCCACCATGCGCAGATCCTTGTGGCCCTGAAGCCCCAGAACCTCGGACATGGGGGTGCGCAGGACAACACGGTCTCCGGCCTCGAGCCGGACCGAGGTCAGATCGCGCCGCAGCGAGGCATCGCCGCGCAGGACATCGATCACGCGGGCCGTGTCGCGGGTGAAGATGTCGATCTCGTCCAGCGCCTTGCCGATCACGGCGGAATCTTCGGGGATCGCGACCTCGGTGAAGAACTTCATCTTCGTGCGGCC